>DATDBH010000001.1:0-6589 GCA_036524985.1 Microlunatus sp.
GGATCGACGACATCGCCGGGATCGACAGCTCCGCCGACAGCGACGAGTCCGACGCGGACGACGGCGCCTAGTCCTCGAACGCCTCCGGCGGGGGGCAGGTGCAGACCAGGTTCCGGTCGCCGAACGCACCGTCGATGCGACCCACCGGCGGCCAGTACTTGTCGAAACCCTGAGCCGAGATCGGTCCGGCGTGCAGTCCGGCCGGAAAGGCACCGACCCGACGCGGGTATGGGTGACTCCAGTCGTCGGTGACCACTTCGGCCTGCGTGTGCGGTGCGTTGGCCAGCGGGTTGTCGTCGGCCGTCCACTCACCGGACTCGACCGCGGCGATCTCACGACGGATGCCGATCATGGCGTCACAGAAGCGGTCCAGCTCCTCCAGGTTCTCCGACTCGGTCGGCTCCACCATGAGGGTGCCCGGCACCGGGAAGCTCATCGTCGGAGCGTGGAAGCCGTAGTCGATCAGCCGCTTGGCCACGTCGTCCACCGTGACTCCACTGGAGCGGGTCAGCGGCCGCAGATCGAGGATGCACTCGTGCGCCACCCGTCCGTTGCGTCCGGTGTAGAGCACCGGGTAGTGATCGCTCAGCCGGGTCGCGACGTAGTTCGCGGCCAGCAGCGCGTGCTGGGTGGCGCTGCGCAGCCCGTCCGCCCCCATCATCGCGATGTAGGCCCAGCTGATCGGCAGAATGCCCGCCGACCCGTACGGCGCGGCCGAGACGGGCCCACTCTCACCCTCGATCTCGACCAGAGGATGACCGGGCAGGTACGGCGCCAGGTGCGCCCCGACCGCCACCGGACCCACTCCGGGCCCGCCGCCCCCGTGGGGGATGCAGAAGGTCTTGTGGAGGTTGAGGTGGCTGACGTCCGCCCCGAACCGCCCGGGCCGGGCCAGGCCCAGCAGGGCGTTCAGGTTGGCGCCGTCCACATACACCTGCCCGCCGGCGTCGTGCACCAGCGCGCAGAGGTCGGTGATGCCCTCCTCGAACACCCCGTGGGTGGACGGGTAGGTGACCATGATCCCGGCCAGCTGGTCGTGGTGGGTCTCGACCTTGACCTTGAGGTCGTCGAGGTCGACCGACCCGTCGTGGGTGGCCTTGACCACCACGACCTTCATCCCGGCCATCACCGCCGACGCCGCGTTGGTGCCGTGCGCCGAGGACGGGATCAGGCAGACCGTCCGCTGCTCATCACCGTTCGCCCGGTGGTACGCCCGGATGGCCAGCAGCCCGGCGAGCTCACCCTGACTGCCGGCGTTGGGCTGGATGGACACCTGGGCGTAGCCGGTCAGCTCGGCCAGCCACGCCTCCAGCTCGCCGATCAAGGTGGCGTACCCGGCGGCGGCCTCGGCCGGCACGAACGGATGCAGCTCGGCGAAGCCCGGGTAGGAGATCGGCTCCATCTCCGTGGTCGCGTTCAGCTTCATCGTGCAGGAGCCCAGCGGGATCATGCCGCGGTCGAGCGCGAAGTCCCGGTCCGACAGCGCCCGGAGATAGCGCAGCATGGCGGTCTCGCTGTGGTGGGTGTTGAAGACGGGGTGAGTCAGGTACGCCGACGTCCGGGGCTCCCCCAGCCGCGAGGAACCCGCCGCGGTCGGGTCCCCGCCCACGGGGAACGCGCCACGGACCGCGGTCAGGTCCGCCACCGTGGCGTCCTGACCGATCGAGATGCCCACGTGGTCGGCGTCGACCAGGCGCAGATGGACCCCGGACTCACGGGCTGACCGGACGACCTCGGCCGCGCGGCCCGGCACCCGTGCCAGCACGGTGTCGAAGAAGCTGTCATGCACCACCTCGACACCCCCGGCCGTCAGGTCGTCGGCCAGCGCCGACGCCGCACCGTGCACCGCGTCGGCGATGTCGGCCAGCCCCTGGGGACCGTGATAGACCGCGTACATGCTCGCGGTGACCGCCAGCAGCACCTGGGCGGTGCAGATGTTGGAGGTCGCCTTCTCCCGGCGGATGTGCTGCTCGCGCGTCTGCAGAGCCAGCCGGTACGCCTGGGTGCCGTGCGCGTCCCGCGAGACGCCGACCAAACGCCCCGGCAGCGACCGCTCCAGCTTGGTCCGGACGGCGATGAACCCGGCGTGCGGCCCGCCGTAGAACAGCGGCACCCCGAAGCGCTGGCTCGAGCCGACCGCGATGTCGGCACCCCACTCCCCGGGCGGCGTCACGGCGGTGAGGGCCAGCAGGTCGCAGGCTGCGATCACCTCCGCACCCTTGGCGTGGGCCGCCTCGGCGATCGCCTGCAGCTCGTCGGTGCCGGCCAGCCGGCCGCTGGCCCCGGGGGTCTGGACGACCACGGCGAAGGGATCGCTCGCCTCGATGGTGGCCAGCAGATCCTCGCCCGCCACCTCGACGGCCAGCCCGAGGGCCTCGGCCCGGGTTCGGACGACCGCGATCGTCTGCGGCAAGGTGTCGGCGTCCAGCAGCAGAACCGTACCCCTCTTCGTGGTCCGCCGGGCCAGGGTCATGGCCTCGGCCACCGCGGTCGCCTCGTCCAGCAGACTCGCACCGGCGAGGGGCAGACCGGTCAGATCGGCGATCAGGGTCTGGAAGTTGAGCAGGGCCTCGAGTCGCCCCTGGCTGATCTCTGGCTGGTACGGCGTGTAAGCCGTGTACCAGGCGGGGTCCTCCAACACGTTCCGCCGGATCACCGCAGGGGTCACGGTGCCGTGGTAGCCGAGTCCGATCATCGCCCGACCGGGTTGGTTCTCGGCCGCCAGCAACCGCAGCCGGGTGAGCGCCTGGGACTCGGTCAGCGGGGGCGGCAGCTGCAGCTGCTCGGTGTCGGTGATGGCTGTCGGCAGCGACTGCGCGACCAGGTCGTCGAGATCGGTGACGCCGACCACGGCGAGCATCGCATCACGCTCGTGGACCCGGGGTCCGATGTGGCGGGAGGCGAAGGTCTCCGTGTCCAAGGCAAGCTCCCTCTCGCGCTGCTTCACCAGCAGCGCCCTACCCTACCCAATCGAGTGGGTGGTGCTTCAGCCCGCCACGCGAGCCCGTCGGCGACGCGTCAGCTCGTCGTCGGTCGTGCCCGTCGGGCTCTCCGGGGCCTCGGCCCGCTCGGCCGGGAGCTCCAGCAACGTGCCTTCGATGTCACGCCAGACCCCGCCCAATGCGATACCGAAGACACCCTGGCCCCCGCGCAGCAGGTCGATCACCTCGTCGTCGGAGGTGCACTCGAATACCGACACGCCGTCGCTCATCAAGGTGACCTCGGTGAGGTCCTGGACCCCGCGGGCCCGCAGGTGCTCGATCGCGGTCCGGATCTGGTTCAGCGAGATGCCCGCATCGAGCAGCCGCTTGATGACCTTGAGCAGGAGCACGTCACGGAAGCTGTAGAGCCGCTGCGACCCCGAGCCCGACGCGCCACGGACCTCCGGCACGACCAGACCCGTACGCGCCCAGTAGTCGAGCTGGCGGTAGGTGATCCCGGCCGCGTTGCAGGCGATGGGGCCGCGGAAGCCGATGTTGGCGGGGATGGGGTCGAAGTCACCCTCGAAGAGCAGGCCCTGGGCGTCAGCCACCGCGCCCGATCCCTCGACCCCGATGGGGTCACCCGGCCGAGCCTTCGGCATGTCGCTGGTGCCCACGTACGCCTCCATTCGCCGAACCCGAACGATGGAATTCCGTCCAGGAGATTTGCTCGCACCGAAGACGCTACGACCGCACCCGACGCAGGGTCAACGACACGCCGCAGGGAACCGACGCCGCCGACCAACCCTCAAGTGAGAGTCCAGGCGGCTCACGCCTTGGGTTCGTCCCCGGTGACGAAGTCGTCGGGATTGACCTGGTCGAGGAACTCGCGGAACTTCTCGACCTCGTCCTCTTCCTGCTCTGGCATCTCGATGCCGGCCTCGTCGAGGACCTCCTCCGCGCAGTAGATGTCGGAGCCGACCCGCAGGGCCAGGGCGATCGCGTCGGAGGGTCGGGCGCTGATCTCGATCCCGTCCACCAGCAGCACCGCATAGAACGTGCCACCGGTGAGCTCGGTGATGTGGATCGCGGTCAGCCGATGGCCCATCGTGGTCAACGTGTCGACCATCAGGTCGTGGGTCATGGGGCGCGGCGGCACCACGCCCTCCTGGGCGTTGGCGATGGCCGAGGCCTCGCTGGCTCCGATCCAGATCGGCAGGTAACGCACGCCGCCCACCTCGCGCAGCAACACCATCGGGTTGTTCGACGGCATCTCCACGCGGACGCCGACCACGTCGAGTTCCAGCATGCGCCCACACTACTTCCCGCCTGCGGGGTCACAAGAGTGGGCTGAACCGCTATCTCTCCATCCCGCTGCGAACCAGTGCCGCGTGGAAGTTGATGACCAGCGAGAGGACCTCGGCGACGACGTCGCCGCGCCCCTCGGAGCGTCGCAGGTACGGCGCGATGGCCTGCTCGACCATCCCGATCTCGCGATCGGCCGCCATCTTGAAGGCCCGCAGGTGGCGACCGTCCATGCCGTAGTCCGACAGTCGCTTGGCCGCGGTGGCCAGGGTCAAGGCGTCGCGGCCGTAGTAGGCCGTCCCCCGCCGGGGCACGACGATGCTGTTGCGTTCCAGCTCCATCAGCGCGGACTCGGTCAGACCGCTCGCCTCCAGCAGGTCCTTGCGCGACAGCCGCAGTGGCTGCCGCGACGGCGGCACCGGTGGGGCCGGTGGCTGCGTCGGACCCGTCGCAGCCTCACCGGAGGTGGACTCGGCTCCGGACGCCGAGGACGTGTCGACGGGGGTCGCTCCGGCCGGCAGCGCACCCGCACGGCCGGGCGGCGCCTCGCCCCGGTCGATCAGGCTGAGGTGCTCGCGGATCACTTTCAGCGGCAGGTAGTGGTCCCGCTGCACCGTCAGCACGTAGCGCAGCCGCTCGATGTCGGACTCGACGTAGCGCCGGTAGCCCGACGGTGCTCGCTCGGGAGTCACCAGACCCTCGGTCTCCAGGAACCGGATCTTGGAGATGGAGATGTCGGGGAAGTCGCCCTTCAGAGCGGCCAGCACCTGACCGATGCTGCGCACCTGGCTCCGCGGCACCTGGGTCCTGGGCAGGTCCGTCCTGGGCGCGGGGGGCCGCTCGCCGGGCTCCGGAGCCGGGCGGCCGTGGTCGTCGGGGCTGACCGTCATCAGGGCGCTGACCTACCCGCCACCCTGGGGACTGGCGAAGAAGATCAGTCGGAACTTGCCGATCTGCACCTCGTCACCGTGTCGCAGCAGGGTGGAGTCCACCAGGTCCTTGTTGACGTACGTCCCGTTGAGGCTGCCCCGGTCGGTGAGCACCGTCCCGTCCGGGGTCCGGGTGAAGGTGGCGTGGCGCCGCGACACGGAGATGTCGTCCAGGAAGATGTCCGAGTCCTGGTGCCGGCCGGCGGAGACCTGGTCGGTGTTCAGCAGGAAACGGCTGCCGGCGTTGGGTCCACGCTGCACGATCAGCAACGCCGAGCCCCGAGGCAACGCGTTCACCGCGGCCTCGTCCTCGGCGGACAGTCCTTCGACGTCGGTCTCGACCGGCACGACGGGCATCGTCCGCGTCGTGTCTCCGGACGACACTCTGGGGGCTGAACTCGGACTGGAGGGTGAGACCTGGCTGGTCGGCGAGGCAGCGGAATCCGCGCGCAGCGCCGAACCGCACTGACCGCAGAAGTTGCTGCCGTCAGGGTTGTCGTGACCGCAGTTCCTGCAGTACGGCATAGCGTTCGTCCTCCTCACCGGTGAGGACCCGGCACACTGCGTGCCGGGAGGGATCTCAACGTGTGGTGGAGAGTCTAGGGTGCAACTCTCCCACTCACCGTCAGGCTTCGACTTGCTCGGCGTAGGCGTCGGCGTCGAGCAGGTCGTCGAGATCGGCCTCGGAGGCGATCTCGAGCTCGAACAGCCAGCCGTCGCCGTACGGATCCGAGTTGATGGTCTCGGGATTGGCCTCCAGCAGCGGGTTGATCGCCGACACCACCCCGGTCACCGGGCAGAAGATGTCGGAGACGCTCTTGGTCGACTCCAGCTCACCGCAGGCGTCGCCCGCGGCCACGTCCTCGCCCAGCGACGGGGCCGTGACGAACACGATGTCGCCGAGCTGCTCGGCGGCGTACTCGGTGATCCCGACCCGCACGGTCGTGCCGTTGCCGCTGCGCACCCACTCGTGCTCGATCGTGTACTTCAGGTCTTCGGGGTAGTCAGGCACAACGCGCTCCTGGAGTGGCGGGGAAATGGTCGCGTCGACCGACCGTCGATCACCGCGGGGTGGGCGCGGCAGACGCTGGCCGAGCGTACTGATTCTCCGCCGGGCTGTGCAAGGACGTGATCTCGAGGTCGTCGAGGCGCTCGATCGAGACGGTGCCGCCGATCCGGGGCCCGGTGATCTCGCTGACCAGGCCACCGCGGAACCGGGCCGCCTCCTCCAGGCTGTGGGGGTCTCCGATCGCCTCCATGGTGATCGGTCGCCGGAGCCGCTGGCCGTCCACGATCAGGTCGGTGCCGTCGGTGCCGAACCACGTCGAGGCGACCACCCGCACCTGGTCGTTGAACTCGATCACCTCGGCACCGGCGTCCCGCATCTCCTGCACGGCGTCCAGCAGCACGTTGGCGGTCACCTTCCGGTCCGGG
>DATDBH010000002.1:0-23233 GCA_036524985.1 Microlunatus sp.
CGAGATGCTGGACCGGGTGGACCTGCCCCAGCCCGCCTTCGACTGCGTGATCGGCGATCTGGGGTCGGGGCCGACGCTCTACGTGGCCGTCAACGACTTCAGTGGTGAACCGTCGGTCGGCCCGGCCGGCCAGATCCTGGCAGTCCGGTGCTGACCCGGGTCAGCCCGCCCCGACCTGGTCGATCAGCCACGCGTACTCGAACGCCTTCTCCCGCCACGCCTTGTAGCGGCCGCTGACCCCGCCGTGACCGGCGACCATCTCCGTCTTGAGCAGGATCGGCCGGTCGTCGCCGTTGGTCGCGGTCCGACGCAGCGCCGCCACCCACTTCGCCGGCTCGACGTAGTAGACCCGGGTGTCGTTCAGGCTGGTGGTGGCCAGAATGGCCGGGTAGGCCTGCGCGGTGACGTTCTCGTACGGCGTGTAGGACTTCATGTACGCGTACACCTCGGGGTCGTGCAGCGGGTCGCCCCACTCCTCCCACTCGATCACCGTCAGCGGCAGCTCCGGATCGAGGATCGTGGTCAGCGAGTCCACGAACGGGACGGCGGCGTGGATGGCCCGGAACCGCTCGGGGGCCAGGTTGGCGACCGCACCCATCAACATCCCCCCGGCGCTGCCGCCCGCCGCGACCAGCCGCTCCCGGGACGTGTAGCCGTGCTCGACGAGGAAGTCCGCGGCCGCCACGAAGTCGGTGAAGGTGTTCTTCTTGGTCAGCGTCTTGCCGTTCTCGTACCAGCTCCGGCCCATCTCGCCGCCCCCACGGATGTGGGCGATGGCGTAGACGAAGCCGCGGTCCAGCAGCGACAGCCGCGGGATCGAGAAGCTCGGGTCGATGGAGATCTCGTACGAGCCGTAGCCGTAGAGGAAGCCCGGGGCCGACCCGTCCAACGGCACGTCGGCGCGACGGACGATGGACAGCGGGATCCGGGTGCCGTCCGCGGCCGTCGCCCAACCGCGCTCCTGCACGTACTCCTCGGGGGCGTACGCGCGGCCGTCCGGTCCGGGCAGCACGGGGGTCTGCTTGCGCAGCGTCAGCTCCCCGGTGCCCAGGGCGTAGTCGTAGATGGTGGCCGGGGTGACCATCGACTCGAAACCGATCCGGATGGTCTCGGTGACGTAGTTCGGGCCACCGACCGCGTAGACGTCGAACAGCGGCTCGTCGAAGGCGATGTCGTGGCCTCCCGTCAGGTCGCCGGAGGTCGCGCGCGGCAGCACGTGCACGCCGGTCAGCCCGTCCCGTCGCAGCGAGACGACCGCGTGCCCGGCGTACGCGGCCACCCCCGTGATCCGCACCCCCGGGGTGTGGGGGAGCACCGGGGTCCACTGCTCGTGGCTGGTGGCGTCCAGCGGGGCCTCGGCGAGCTCGAAGTCGGGTGCGCGAAAGTTGTGCACGATCAGCAGCCGGTCACCGGCCGGCTCGATGTCGTACTCGACGCCCTGGCGTCGCGGAGCGACCAGCCGGGGGGTCCCCTCGGGATCCGCGGCGGGCAGCAGCCGGTACTCACTGGTCAGCTTGCTGCCGACCCCGAGCACGATCCAGGCCTCGTCCCGGCTCGAGCCGACCCCGACCCAGAACCGCTCGTCCGGCTCGGTCAGCACCTCCGCGTCGGTGCTCACGTCGGTGCCCAGCCGGTGCCGGAGCACCACGTACGGCCGCCACGCCGCGTCGGCCCGGGTGTAGAAGAGGTGCGTCTCGCCGGCCCACGCGATCCCGTACGCGATGTCGGCGATCTCGTCGGCCAGCAGCTCACCGGTGGCCAGGTCCTTGACCTTGAGCAGGTAGCGCTCGTCCCCGGCGACATCGGTGGCGTACGCCAGCAGCGTGCCCGACGGCGACACCGAGAACGCGCCGAGGGAGAAGAACTCCTCGCCGTCCGCGGCGACGTTGGCGTCCAGCAGGATCTGCTCACCCGCGATCTCACCGTCGACGTCGGGAGGGATGCCGGGCCCGCCGGCGGCCGGGGTGCGGCAGTAGATCGGGTACTCGGAGCCCTCGAGAGTGCGGACGTAGTACCAGTAGGCCGTGACGTTCCCGGTCGAGGGATCGGTGTGGGTCGTGTACGTCGGCACGCTCAGGTCGGTCTCCTGGGTGCGGGCCTTGATCTCGGAGAAGACGGCCTCGGTCAGCTCGGACAGGTGCCCGGTCCGAGCCTCCGTGTAGGTGTTCTCGGCCTCCAGGTAGGCGATCACGTCCGCGTCCTGCTTGTCCCGCAGCCACTCGTACGGGTCCTCGAACACCTGGCCGTGATGCTCCCGACGCACCGGACGACGCTCGGCCACGGGCGGCTGCGAGGCCGGCGTGGAGGGGGTCTCGGGGGACTGATCGACCAGATGAGATTCGGACACGATGGCCGAGCGTAGCCGCCGAGGGGCGGGTGCGACAGGATACGGGCATGGGTGCAGAGGTCGATGCGACGCAGTTCAGCCGTGAGGACCGCAAACGGCATCGCGAGAAGGTCCGTCGTGGCCTCGATGCGTTCGCTCGGATGCTGACCGCGGCGCACTTCGACTTCGAGCGCCCGATGACCGGGTTGGAGATCGAGCTCAACCTCGTCGACGACGCGATGGAGCCGGCGATGCGCAACGCCGAGGTGCTCGCCGCCATCGCCGACCCGATGTTCCAGACCGAGCTGGGCCGGTTCAACATCGAGATCAACGTGGCGCCGCGTCGGCTGGCCGACGGTGGCTTCGCGTCGTTCGAGGAGTCGGTTCGCCGCGCCCTGAACGCCGCCGACGACAAGGCCGAGGCGATCGGCACGCACCTGGCCATGGTCGGCATCCTGCCCACCTTGATGCCCGAGCACGTCACCCTGGACAGCGTCAGCGAGAACCCGCGCTACTCGCTGCTCGACCAGCAGATCTTCGCCGCCCGCGGGGAGGACCTGGAGATCGTCATCGACGGGGTCGAGCGGCTCGAGATGGTGTCCGACACGATCATGCCGGAGGCGGCCTGCACCTCCACCCAGGTGCACCTGCAGGTGAGCCCGGACGACTTCGCCGGCTACTGGAACGCGGCCCAGGCCGTGGCCGGCATCCAGGTCGCGGTGGGCGCGAACTCGCCGTACCTGTTCGGTCGGGAGCTGGTCGCGGAGTCCCGGATCCCGCTGTTCGAGCAGAGCACCGAGACCCGGGCCGAGGAGCTCAAGACCCAGGGGGTGCGGCCCCGGGTCTGGTTCGGCGAACGGTGGATCACCTCGATCTTCGACCTGTTCGAGGAGAACTCGCGCTACTTCCCGGCGCTGCTGCCGATCAGCACCGACGAGGATCCGATCCAGGTTCTGGACGACGGCGGTGTGCCGACGCTGGACGAGCTGCGGCTGCACAACGGCACGGTCTATCGCTGGAATCGGCCGGTGTACGACATCAGCGCCGGCAAGCCGCACCTGCGGGTGGAGAACCGGGTGCTGCCGGCCGGTCCGACCGTGGTCGACACGATGGCGAACGCGGCGTTCTTCGCGGGTCTGGTGCGAGCCCTGGCCGACGACGATCGGCCGATCTGGAGCCAGATGTCGTTCCAGGCCGCCAACGAGAACTTCACAGCGGGGGTCAGGAACGGCATCAACGCCGACGTGTACTGGCCCCGGATCGGTCAGGTGAAGGTCGCCGAGCTCGTCGTCCGGCGGTTGCTGCCGATGGCGGCCGAGGGGCTTCGGCTGTGGGGCGTCACCGACGCCGAGAGCGGCCGGCTGCTCGACGTGATCGAACAGCGCTGTCTGCGTGCGGCCAACGGCGCGACGTGGCAAACTGCGGAGGTGTCGCGCCGGGAGCGGGCCGGAGCGTCGCGACCAGAGGCCCTGCGCGGGATGCTCAGGACCTATCTCGAGCTGATGCACAGCAACGAACCCGTCCACCAGTGGGAGATCGCGACATGACCGAGGCACCGACCAGTCAGACAGCGGCGAACGGGTCAGCCGCGCTGGACGCTGACTCGGTCATCGTGGTCGGGTACTCGGCCAAGCCCGAGGGCCGAGCGGCGCTGCGCCGCGCCATCGCCGAGGCGAAGCTGCGGAGCTCCCGGTTGATCGTCGTGCACACATCGCCGGAGATCGAGGTCGCCGAGCTGACCGCCGAGCTCGCGTCGTCGGGAGTGCCGTACGAGGTGGCGGCCCCGGCGGACCACCTCGATCCCGCCGAGGAGCTGATCGCCGCGGCCGACCGGACCGACGCCGAGTTCATCGTGATCGGGCTGCGTCGCCGTTCCCCGGTCGGCAAGCTGCTGCTCGGCAGCAACGCCCAACGGGTCTTGTTGGACGCGAGCTGCCCCGTGCTGGCGGTCAAGGCCGAGGAGCACTGACCGCTCCGATTCCTCCGGTCCCGGTGACGGCGCACGTACGCTCCGGGCGGGCGCGCGCACGCCCGAGCGGGTCGCGCACCCCCTCCCGGAATCGGTCAATCCGAGAAACCCTTGAATGACGTGTCAGAATGTCCGGTGGAGCACCTATTGACATCCGATGGGCGCTGCCTGCCCTGATACTCCTGCACCGCCCGACTCGTACGTTTCCGAGAGGTTCTTTGTGACATCCCCCTCCGAAGTCCATCTGTCAGATCCGGCCGTGGAGGCTGCCACCGGCCGAGCGAACCAGGTGAGCGCCCCGGCGACGAAGAAGGCCCCTGCCAAGAAGGCGTCCGCCCGGTTGAAGGCGGTGGACGCCGACGCTCAGGGCAGCGAGGCGGAGACGGAACCGACCGCGAAGAAGGCCCCGGCCAAGAAGGCTGCCAAGAAGACCCCGGCGAAGAAGGTGGCCGCCGATCAACCCGATGATGCGGCGGACACGGGCGACGACGAGGTCCCCGAGCTCGAACCCGAGGCGGTCGACCTGGTGGTCGAGGACCTCGAGCTGGAAGCCGTCGTGGTGGACGGCGACGCCGCCACCCCCAAGCTGACCGTCGAGGTCCAGGGTGACGAGGTCGTGGTCACGGTCGGCAAGAAGCGGACGCTCGATGACGTCGACGAGTCCTCCTTCGAGCCGGTCGTCGAGGCCAAGCTGGAGGGGGAGCTCAAGGAGGACCAGGGCTTCACCCTGTCGGAGGCCGACGACGCCGACGAGCCCGAGCAGCAGGTGATGGCGGCCGGCGCGACCGCCGACCCGGTGAAGGACTACCTCAAGCAGATCGGCAAGGTCGCCCTGCTGAACGCCGAGCAGGAGGTCGAGCTCGCCAAGCGGATCGAGGCCGGTCTGTTCGCCGACGAGATGCTCAACGACGACAGCGCCAAGGTGGCCGCCAAGGAGCGCGACGACTTCGACTGGATCGCCGAGGACGGGCGGCGGGCGAAGAACCACCTGCTGGAGGCCAACCTCCGGCTGGTGGTGTCGCTGGCCAAGCGGTACACCGGTCGCGGCATGCTCTTCCTCGACCTGATCCAGGAGGGCAACCTCGGTCTGATCCGGGCGGTCGAGAAGTTCGACTACACCAAGGGCTACAAGTTCTCCACGTACGCGACCTGGTGGATCCGCCAGGCCATCACCCGGGCCATGGCCGACCAGGCCCGGACCATCCGCATCCCGGTGCACATGGTCGAGGTCATCAACAAGCTGGCTCGGGTGCAGCGCCAGATGCTGCAGGACCTGGGCCGCGAACCCACGCCGGAGGAGCTGGCCCGCGAGCTGGACATGACCCCGGAGAAGGTCGTCGAGGTCCAGAAGTACGGTCGCGAGCCGATCTCGCTGCACACGCCCCTGGGCGAGGACGGCGACTCCGAGTTCGGTGACCTGATCGAGGACTCCGAGGCGGTCGTACCGGCGGATGCCGTCAGCTTCACGCTCCTGCAGGAGCAGCTGCACGACGTGCTGGACACCCTCAGCGAGCGCGAGGCCGGCGTGGTCTCGATGCGCTTCGGTCTGACCGACGGCCAGCCCAAGACGCTGGACGAGATCGGCAAGGTCTACGGGGTCACCCGCGAGCGGATCCGTCAGATCGAGTCCAAGACGATGTCGAAGCTGCGCCACCCGTCGCGCTCACAGGTCCTGCGGGACTACCTGGACTGACGCCCCGCCGGGCCCGCTCGCCCGGCCTGCACCGCCGTGTGTCGATCCGCTCGAGTTCCACTCATCCGCACCAGGTCCTCCGGGAGCATGTGAACGAAACTCGAGCGGATCGCTCAGTTCTAGGCCCTCTGGAACGCGCGCTCCAGGCGATCGGCGATGACCCGCGGCCGGAACAGATCGGCCCAGACCCTGCGCACGACCTGCCAGCCGAGGTCGACCACGGTCCGGGCCAGCGAGGTGACCGGGATCTGGTCGATCGTGGTCACGTCCTCGGCCGGCAACGCCGAGCCGTGGACGTGGACGAGCGGACGCCGGACCCCACCACCGGCGCGGTCCCGAGTGAGATGCAGCCGACTGACCGCCTCGGGGAAGATGGGCAGATCGTGCAGGAGCGCGGCGGAACCGTGGCTGATCACGGCACGTGGGTGCAGCTGCGGAAGAGTGCCCTGGATGAGCTGCCGGTGTCGGGTGGCCAGTCGTGCAGCTCGGGTCACGTGGTCATCGACGTCGTCACACTCGGGCTGGGCCGCTGCGTACGCGCCCCGGCGCACGCGTACCAAGTCTCCTCGTCGCCGCATTCGAGCCACTTCGTGGGCATCGAACCCGCGTGCGGTCAGGTTGCGGGTCAGGATGACGGGTTCCATGCCAGCGAGCCCAGCACGTCATGGGCGGTTCCGGGCCGCGAGCGAAGCGATCTGTGGACAAACCGGAAAACGGACGACATCTGCCACGTCCGGACGACACCTGCGACGACACCCGCGCTCCCGGGACAACACCCCGGACCGGACGCTCCATCGGCTCGGGTTTCGTTCATGCGCTCGATGAGGGCCTGCCGCGGATGAGCGGAACTCGAGCGGATCCGAAGATCTCGAGCCGATCAGCCGGCGAGCCTCCGGGACCGAGCGCTCCCGCACCACGGAGACGACTCGGCCCCTCGTACCGGGCGGTACGAAGGGCCGAATCGCTGTCTCAGATCGTCGCGCTCAGGTGATGCGCTGGGTCTCGTCGTGGATCTCCAGGGCGACCTGCTTCAGCTTGTCCGCGTGCTCCTTGGAGTGGTGAGCGCAGAAGAGAAGCTCGAAACCGCTGGTCATGGTGACACGTACATAGGCCTGCGCGCCGCATCGATCGCAGCGATCGGACGCGTTCAGGGCTGCGCCCTCGACGACGGTGGTGGTCATGGTGTGCCTCTCTTCCTCAACCAAGCTGTGCGCTTGTTCGGAGTGTTCGCACCCCCCGATCGATACACGCAGCCAGTCGTCCTGGCCCCACCGATCATCGGGTACGCCTAGTCAACATCCAACCAGGCTCTGATTGTTCCCTTTCCACATCTCAGGTCCATGACTCTTCTGTAACGAACGGGGTGCCACGAACTTGGCGTGTACCGAACCGGACCTGAGGGGCCGCAGCGTAATCTCACAGCGTGCCCACCACCAAGCCTGCCCCATCGGACCAACCGGGCTTGGAGAGCAGGGACTACGAGGCTCGCCACCTGCTCGTGCTGGAAGGTCTGGAGGCGGTCCGCAAGCGTCCGGCGATGTACATCGGGTCCACCGACACCCGCGGACTGATGCACTGCCTGTGGGAGATCATCGACAACGCCGTCGACGAGGCCCTCGGCGGCTTCGGCAGTGAGATCAAGATCACTCTGGCCCAAGACGGCAGCATCTCCGTCCGCGACCAGGCGCGGGGCATCCCGGTCGACATCGAGCCGCGGACCAAGCTGTCCGGAGTGGAGGTCGTGTTCACCAAGCTGCACGCCGGCGGCAAGTTCGGTGGGGGCTCCTACAACGCCACCGGCGGTCTGCACGGGGTCGGCTCCTCGGTGGTCAACGCGTTGTCGACCCGGCTGGATGTCGAGGTGGATCGGGGCGGCACCACGTACGGGATGTCGTTCCGACGAGGTACCCCTGGGGTCTTCGACGGCGAGGGCCCGACGGCCCCGTTCACCCCGGGCAGCGGGCTGCACAAGCTGGGTCGGACCCGGAAGGGAGCCACCGGAACCCGGGTGCGCTACTGGCCGGACCGCCAGATCTTCGTGCGTGACGCGCAGCTCAGCCTGGAGGACCTCTACAACCGGGCCCGGCAGACCAGCTTCCTGGTGCCCGGGCTGGCCCTGGAGGTCACCGACGCACGCGGTCCCGAGCCGACGGTCGAGACCTTCCTGCACGAGGGCGGGATAGCGGAGTTCTGCGAGTTCCTGGCGCCCGACGAGCCGGTCACCGAGGTGATCCGGTTGCAGGGTCAGGACCGGTTCACCGAGACCGTGCCGATGCTCGACGACGCGGGCCACATGACGCCGACCGACGTCGAGCGCGATCTCGACATCGACATCGCGGTGCGCTGGGGCACCGGCTACGAGACGACGGCGCGCTCGTACGTCAACATCATCGCCACCCCCAAGGGCGGCACCCACGTGGCCGGCTTCGAACGGGCGCTGACCAAGTCCTTCAGCGCCGCCCTGGAGGGCACCCGGCTGCTGAAGTCTGGCGAGGAGGTGGTCAAGGACGACGTGCTGGAGGGGATGACCGCGGTCGTCACCGTACGGTTGGCGGAGCCGCAGTTCGAGGGCCAGACCAAGGAGGTGCTCGGCACCCCACCGGTCGCCGGACTGGTGGCCAGGGCGGTGAACCGGGAGCTCACCGCGTTCCTCACCTCGACCAAGGGGACCACCAAGATCCAGGCGCGGGCGGCGATGGAGAAGGTGGTCGGCGCGTCCCGGGCCCGGGTCGCGGCCCGTCAGCACCGGGAGGCGACCCGCCGCAAGAACGCACTCGAGTCCTCGTCGCTGCCGACCAAGCTGGCCGACTGCCGCAGCACCGACGTCGACCGTACGGAGCTGTTCATCGTGGAGGGCGACTCCGCCATGGGGACGGCGAAGCTGGCCCGGAGCTCGGAGTTCCAGGCGCTGCTGCCGATCCGCGGCAAGATCCTCAACGTGCAGCGCGCCTCGGTCGGCGACATGCTGAAGAACGCCGAGTGCGCCTCGATCATCCAGGTGGTCGGCGCCGGCTCCGGGCGGACGTTCGACCTGGACGCGGCGCGCTACGGCAAGATCATCTTCATGGCCGACGCGGACTCCGACGGGGCCCACATCCGCTGCCTGCTGGCCACCCTCTTCTTCCGCTACATGCGACCCCTGGTCGACGCCGGCCGGATCTTCACCGCGGTCCCGCCGCTGCACCGGTTCGAGCTGACCAACCCGCGCAAGGGGATGGAGAAGTACATCTACACCTACTCCGACGCGGAGTACCAGCGCAAGGCGGCCGAGCTGACCAAGCGGAACCTCAACTTCAAGGAGCCGCAGCGCTACAAGGGGCTGGGGGAGATGGACGCCGACCAGCTGGCCGACACCACCATGAGCCCCCGCCACCGGACGCTTCGCCGGATGACCGTCGACGACGGTCTGATCGCCGAGACCACGTTCGAGATGCTGATGGGCAACGACGTCGGGCCGCGCAAGACCTTCATCGTGGACGGCGCCTACCAGCTCGACGCCACAGCGATCGACGCCTGAGCCCGACGTCTGGTCACAGCGCCAGCCGCTGGTACGCGCGGTGCGGATCCTCCCCGACCGCGGCGGCCTTGAACTCAGCCAGGCAGCGGTCGACGGTGAGCACGTTGCTGTAGACCAGCCCGCGACAGAGGCCGTCCGGCACCGCGACTCCGTCGGAGATGAACAGCATGCTCCGGAACACCAGCTCCGCGCTGTCCAGGTCCAGCTGGAAGGCGCCGGTGAGCAACCGCCAGTTCGCTCGGATCACCAGCTCGGTGACGGCGGGCAGGTGCTCCGGTGCGACCGTCACCGGCAGGACCGATTCGAAGGCGAGCTGGCCGAAGGGGTCGTACGGCCGGGCCCGGCACTCCCAGGCGTCCTCGCTGCCGAGGAACCGGGTGCGGATGCAGGGCAGCCCGTCGTAGGTGCCCGGCGCCACGGGCCAGCCGTCCTCTCGGAGGAACCCGAGGACCTCGGCGAACACGCTAGACCCCCAGTCCGAGGTCGTCGGCCAGCACGGCGCGGAGCGTGCGGGCCTCGCTGAAGGCCGGATCGAGAACGAGGGCCCGCTCGACCCAGACCTGTGCCGTACGGAGATCTCGCAGACCCCGATGCGCCACCGCCATCGAGAAGGCCGCCGGCGCACTGTCCGGGTGCTCGGTGACGGAGCGCTCCAGGAAGCCGATCGCGGCCGGGAAGCGGTGGATCGCGGCGTGCAGCAACCCCAGGCACAACGCCATGTCGATCGGCTCGCCGATCGGGAAGTAGTTGTCCCACACCCGGCGCAGCACCCGCTCGACCTCGGCCCGCTCCGGCTCCGAGACGCCCGGCAGGACATCCAGCAGGGCGGGCAGCAGCTCGACCAGCAGCGTCGGATCGAATCTCGACAGCCGCAGGCTGGCCAGCATCGCGTCGAGCGAACCGGCCGAGGCCTCCCCGAGGAAGGTCCGAACCGCGAAGAAGTTGTCCGGGCCCACGTCGAGCAGCTGGTCGCGGACCGAGCAGGTCAGCTGCTGCGGGTCGGCGACCGCACCGAAGGCGAAGGCGCCGACGACGAGGCTGCGCGCCGGCTCGGACGGCAGCACGGCGACCCCGCCACGACCGCGCACCCACCGGGACAGGAAGTCGAAGTTGACCATCAGCGAGAACGCGCTGCCGTGGTAGACCACCGACGGTGCCTGCAGCGAGCACAGCTCCAGCGGGGTGGCGTGGCCCTTGTCGGCGACCAGGGCGAACGCCGGACCACAGGTGAGGCCGGCGAGAAAGTCCAGGCAGCGCATCGCACCCACCGGGGCGAGCACGGCGGTGTCGTCGAGCGTCTCGGCGTACTGGTCGAGGACCTCGCGGACGTCGTCGGGCACCGGTCCGAGCGGAGTCGGCTCCCAGACGATCGTGGGCTCCACAGTGCCGAAAGGCTCGGTCGTCGGCACGTCGCCGACCGCGACCCTCACCTCCTGGAGATCGCCGCCGCGAACGGCGTAGCAGTCGTGCCGGAGGGTGTCGAACACGTAGTTGGCGATGCCGATCACCGGGCCGGTGAGCGAGTTCGCGCTGATGGTCCGGCCGGAGATCGCCAGCTCCAGCGAACCCGGTCGATCCCCGTCGAGGACCGCGAAGTCGATCCAGCCCTGCTCGATCAGCGGCCGGTACGAGGGGTGCGCGGCCCAGGTGGCCACCCGGTCGGCGGCGAAGTCGGTGACGACGTAGGTGAACGGCAGTCCCGGCGCCAGCTCGCGGAGCTGGCGGACGAGCAGGTAGGCGAACCTGCCGGTGCCGCCGCCGAGCTCCACCAGATGCAGCCGGTCCACGGCTGTCGGGTCGCCGCCGGCGGTGCGCAGCAGCTCCAGCACGATCCGCGCGTACGTGTTCGCGATCCGCGGGTTGCAGGTGATCCCGTGGGGCACCGACCCGCTGCCCCAGATGTCGGTCGCGTCGCGGTCGTAGAACCGCCGCTGCCGATTCCACAGCGGCGACTCCGACAGCCGCTGGGCCGGACCCAGGGTGCGCGGCATCGGACCGAACAGTGAGGAGATGTCCTTGCCCGGCTCTTGTCCGGGCAGCTCGACCGGATCGAGCTCCGGGGACGTGATCATGGGCTCACCCAACTGAGATCGGCCCGCCGCAGCACACCGTCACCGACGGCGTCGACGTCCAGGGAGCTGACGGAGACCGACAACCAACCTGAGTGCGGCGTGGTCGGCCTGAGGTGATCGAGCAGCGTGCGCTCCCAACCCGGCCCGACCTCGGCGGGCAGATCCGCCACGTCGACGGCATGGGCCTCGCTGTCGACCAGGGCGTTGTGCCGGTCATAGGTCGCGACCTCGACCCCGAGCGGACCATCGGCGCGGACCCGGATCGGCTCGCGGCCCACGTGCAGCAACCGCACGGTCGGTGGACTGCCGGACACGGTGAGTTCGAGGGCGGCGACCGGGGTGGTGACCAGGTCGTCGCGGATCGCGGTCAAGATCGCGATCAGGGACTCCAGGCCGGCCGGCGGACCGCTCACCGGGTCGAAGGTGACTTGCAGCGCGTCGCCGACCAGCTGTTCGGCAGCGCCGCTGGGCGCGACCGGTGTCTCGCCGATCGCCGATCCGGAGCCGCCCTCGTACGACGTGGACGCGAGCGCTTCGCCCAGGGCAGCCTGTTCGGCCGACGTGAGCGCGCGGGCGAAGCGTCCGACCCGTGTGCCGCCGGTCTGCCAGCCGGTGGCGTGACCGTCGTCGGCCACCGCGAGACCGATCTCGAGGGTGGAGGAGCCCCAGTAACCCAGGGTGAGGCGCAGTGTCATCGGCGTTCGGGGGTCATCGGCGTTCGGGCTTCCACACGTCGGCCTTGCCGGTCTGCAGGGTCCACTCCTTGGCGAGCAGGTTGACGAACGGTTGCACGTGCCGCGGTTCGATCGGGTGCTCGTGATCAGCGGCCTTGAGCCCGCCGCCACCCTTGGCGGGTGTGGTCTGCATGGTGCCCATCAGGCTCGTGTTGGAGTACAGGAAGGGGGTCACCGAGAGCCGGAAGTTGTTCTTGAACCCGGTCACACCCTTGGCGTTGAAGGCGGCCTGGATGTCGGTGTAGATCGACGCCCCGGCGTTCGCCTTCGCGTATTCCTGCGACACCAGTCGGGAGTACCCGCCCTGCTTCGTACCGAGCGGACCGTTGACGGCGGCAGCCAGCTTGGCGCCCCAGCGGGCGTCGTTCGCCGGGGCGATCGGAGCCGCCAGCACGTCGGTGAGGGGGATGTTGGACTTGATGTTCGCGGCGATGGTCGGCGCCTTGGCCGCGTCGCCGGTCGGGTCGCCGACCGAGGGCTCCTCGCCGGTCACCGCGATGTAGTGCTCCTCGGTCCGGTTGTACTCGTCGGCCAGGCCGATCAGGTGGCCGAACTCGTGCGGCGCCATCGACCGACGTGGGTCGATCGTGTACCAGGTCGACGAGCTGGACCGGCTGTTGGCCTTCTGCGCGAGGGGGAGGGCGGGGTCGAACTGGAACACGTTCACGGTGTGGTCCGCGCCGCCCCGTTTGGCGACGAAGTCGAGGTTCATGGCCTTCTTCTTGGGGTCGCTGTGGTTGACCGCCTTGAAGGTGCTCCAGATCTCCTTGATGTCGGCCAGCCACTGTCCGATCTTGGCGTCCACCCCGGCCTGCTTCTTCTGGAAGTTGATCCCGACGCTGACGTTCAGCGCCGTCTTCGACAGCTTCCAGTCGTACGCCGCCCGCAGGCCCACGTTCTTGACGCCCTCGACCTCCTCCCGCCAGTCGAACTCGACGTGGCCCTGGGTGGCCGCCCCGGCGACCTCCAGCTTGGCCCACGTGCCAGGATCCGCGATGCCGGTCGCGGCGACCGGAACGCTGGTCTGGAACTCCTTCAGCGCTTTGTCCGTCCGGGGGCCGAACACGCCGTCGACGACCAGCTTCTTGCCCGTCGGCTTGCCGCTGTTGTTCAGGCGCTGCTGCAGCTCCTTGACCGCCACCCCCTTGGCGCCGGCCTGCAGCTGGGCGTGGGTGCCGAGGGCCGGGTTCAGCGGGACCTGGGTGTTGCCCGGACCGACGATGACGGTGTCGTTGTTGCTGATCTTGACCGACGGGGCGGCGAGCTTGAGCTTCGCGTGGGTGACACCGGTGACCTCGCCGTTCTCCGTCACCCCGGCGACCCCCGCCGCCATCAAGCCCTTCTGGAACTTCTTGGTGGCCGCGGTGGTCGCGGCGTCGAACCGCCCGGTGATGGCGAGCCGAGGCGCGGCGCCGACGGCGTTGAGCTGCTGCTGGATGACACCCACGTCGTGGGAGGGTCCGTCGCCCTCCTTGAGGCGCTGCACGGCCAACGCCTGCACGTAGGCGGCCACGGCTCGATTTCCGACCTGTTGCTGCAACGCGGCCAGACCGTACGCCGTGGCGCGCGCATTCTTGTCGACGGCCTGCGCTCTCGCCTGCTCGGGACGGCCGCGCCGCGCCCGCTCGGTCATGGCATCGACGGTAGCCGTCGAGGCCGTCCGGGCCCAGGGTGTGGAACCGATCGTGCCCGAAGGGGCAGCCGGCGCGGCTCGTCCGAGCGCGCCTACCGCTCGGAGCGGGACCGCAGGACCGAGTCGAGCCGCTCGACCGCAGCCTTCTCGGCCTCGTAGATCTCTCCCAGGATCGTGCTCATGCCGGCCAGGACCGTGGTGATCTCCTCGGCGCCGAGCGGCGGTTCCGCGGCGTGGCGATGACGCAACGCCCAGAGTTCCTCCGCCGCCGAGGCTCGATCGGTCCGGCCGGCGTCGCCCTCCGCGACCGCCCCGGTCACGGCCGCGGTGAGCTCCCGGGCCCGGGCACAGGCCGGAACACCGGACGGTACGGCCGTCTCGGCGAGGGTGTGCCACAGCCCGGCGATGTCCAGCCACCGGGGGGCCTCCTGGCGAAGGCGCGGCTCGTCGAGCAGCGCGGCCGCCTCGCTCAGCCCGGCCGCGAACTCGCGCCTCAGGTTGCCCCCGGTCATCCCGGCAGGCTCGACACCCTCCCAGACACTCAGCAGCGCCCCGAACAGACCCACCCGATCGGCGAACACCCGGGGCCAGGCCTTGGCCGGCCCGGACGCCACCAACATCCGAGCCCACTTCCGCCAGGCGGGTACGGCGAAGGAGTCCGAGCGGCCGCCCAGGTGGGCGACCATGTGCTCGAGGCCGGCACCGACCGCGTCTCGCAGCCGATCGCGGGGAAGGACGCAGTCGCGGGTGCGGACGGCGAGCATGGTGTTCCGGTAGCTGCCCACCCGCGCCCGCGCCCGGTCGAGGTCTTCCCCCGCAACGGTCAACGGAGCCAGCGTCCGGTCGTCCAGGTGGATCCTGCCGTCCCGTTCGGCGTAGGCGATCACCGGATGGCCGCCGTGGCCGTCGAGCGAGGCGGGCAGCTGCCAGTAGCCGATCAGGTAGCGGTCCGGCCAGACGATGACCGGCTGCCCGGCCCCGAGCTCCCGCCGGAGTCCCGCGGCCGCGCCCACCGCCCCCGAGGTCCGCGACCAGTCCGCGTGCAGGCCGAGTCGGGTCGTCGCCGTCGACAGCCGTCGGTCGAAGTAGTGCCCGGAGTTGGTGAACCCGAGAGTGACGACGCGACTGTCGTCGTGCTCGAACTCCCAGAGGATGTAGCCGGCGCCGAGTCCGCCGGCGACGACCAGGATCAGCTCCTCCGACAGGGGTCCGTCGGGACCGACCACGCCGGCGTGGGCCAGCACGGCTGCTAGGGCGGCCGCATCGGGATCGGACCCGCCTCGCAGCGCCCAGCCGGCATCGACCACCGGGCCGTCCCGATCTTGATCTTCAGCGGAGCCGACCAGCTGAGCCCGCGCCGCGGCGTACCGCTCGCCGGTGGTGGCCATCCGTCCCCGGATACGTGCCTTGAGCTGCTTCTGCGTGGTCACGTCGAAACCTTCCGGCCGCACCCCGACGCCCGAACTCCACGCTCGTTGCGTCGCTGCGGCCGTGCTGAAGGATGTGCGCCTCGGCTGACGGTCCCGGAGGCTCTCGAGGTCCCCTTTGCTCCCGCATCGCCGAGCCGCGTGGAGACTCGGTCAGGAAGTTCGGCGTCGGTCCCGCCGTACCTCGAAGACTAGTGGTTCCGGTGCCGATCGGGGAGGAGCTGTCGGCACCATCGGCAGCCCGACCATCGCGGGGTCGGTCTGATCGATCGACAGCGGGAGAGCGGCGCTGCCGTCCGGTGCGGGGCTGGGCCACCGACGGAACAGATCGGCGCCCGCCGACGCCAGCGCGACCAGCAGCGTGGCGAGCACGACGAGGACGATGGGCAGCGGCATGGCCAGTGGCTCGGCCTCGAACGTCACCGCCAGGACGATCAAGGGTGCCGACGCCACCGCCGTGAGCAGCACCCGCCACCGGGCAGGCGGTCGACCGCTGATCACCAGCCCGCCCAGCAAGAGGGCCGGGAGCAGAACCACCACACCCTGGGGGAAGAGGACCAGAGGAGCCGCGAGGAGCGCCGCCCAGCGCCAGCGTCGGCGGCGTCCGGATCGACGTGCCGTCCGCACCAGGGCCAGCCCCGCTCCGGCCGCGGCCGAGCAGCCGATGATCAGCAGGGTTCCGGACCAGCTGAACTCCCCGTACGCGACCAGCAGCCGCATCCAGGCTCGCAGGAACACTCCCCACACCGCGCCGAGCAGCAACCCTGCGGCCGCCGAGCGCAGCAAGTGGCTCACGGGACCGGGCAGTTGCCCCCGGGGGGAGCCAGCCGGCGTTGCGGTCATCTCGATCCTCCTCATCGGTGGCGCGGGCGCGCCGTCACTGAGGAGGACGGGCCGACCGCACCGATCGGGTGACGGCGGAGGACCGAGAGAACTAGATTGCGGATCGTGTCACCCGGTAGGGGTGGCGGAGGAGTCCGTACGGGTGATGGAGTCCGTATCCGAGGGAGCCCTGGACGTGCCCGCACCTCGGGTGACCGCCGACGAGCTGGTCGCCGAGCTGTTCCGGGTGGAGTCAGCACGCCTGGTGTCGATGGCCCGTTGGTTCGTCGACGACCGCACCGCGGCCGAGGACCTGGTCCAGGAGGCGTTCATCAAGCTGGCCGCGAACGCGTACCGGATCCACCGTCGTGATCGTGCCGCCAGCTATCTACGGTCGATCGTGATCAACCTGTGCCGCGACTACAACAGGCGGGGCTTGGTGTCCTTGCGGCATCGCCCGCCGGCTGTGCTCGACCAGGTCTCGGCCGAAGCCGAAGCCACGGTCCGCGAAGACGCCCGCGAAGTGGTGGCGGCGGTGCGGGCCCTGCCGCGGCGGCAGCGCGACTGCGTGGTGCTGCGCTTCTACCTGGAGCTGCCCGTCGCCGAGATCGCCGAGACTCTCGGGTTGTCGACCAACTCGGTGAAGACCCACCTGCAACGAGGTCTGCGAGCGTTGGAACGAGAGCTGAGGGAGCGGCGATGACGAACATCGAGGATCGGCTGTCGGAGGCGTTCGGTAGCACGGCCGAGCCGTCGTCCCCGGACCTGTTCGACCGGGTCGTCGGAAGCATCGCCGACGACCGGATCCGTCGCCGACGCCGACTCGTGGTCGGCGTCGGGCTGGTGGTCGTGCTCACCGTCCTCACCCTGCTGGTGACCCTCATTGCACGCCGGAACGGAGATCTCATGCTGCCCTGGTGGACCCTGGAGCTGGCGACCAACGCCGTGCTGATCGCCCTGGCCTTCTGGCTCGGACCGTTCATCAAGCGGTTCGGACGGGCGTACGCGGCTGACGTGTTCCACGACAACCCGATGACCGGCAAGAGCTACATCGTGCTCACCGACATCGTCTACTACCTGATCTTCGCCGCATACGTGCTGTTCACCGTCAATTTCGAGCCCGCCGACAGCTGGGGTCTCTACGTGACCGCAGCCCAGGTCAAGGACGAGTGCATGCGCCTCGGCGGCATCTTGTTGATCATCGGTGTGCTGCACGGCGCCAACCTGGTGCTGCTGCCCGTGCTCGGACGACTCTTCTCGATGAACCGCCGCTTCGGCCCACGACCGCCGGGCGATCCGTCAGTGGCTGGGTGAG
This sequence comes from Microlunatus sp., assembly GCA_036524985.1. Classification (GTDB taxonomy): domain Bacteria; phylum Actinomycetota; class Actinomycetes; order Propionibacteriales; family Propionibacteriaceae; genus Microlunatus. Next base: position 17,509 of record DATDBH010000002.1, read on the forward strand.
GAGACCGCGGCGATCGGCTGCCCCGCGGGCACCCCGGAGCCGTCGCGACGACCGTCGGCGGCCGGCAGATCCACCGGCGCCCCGCTGGCCGCCGCGGCCCAGGCCGGGCCGGGACCCGCCCAGGCGATCAGCAGGGTGTCCTCCCCCTTGAGGAAGCGGTGACAACGGACGCCGCCGGTGGCCCGGCCCTTGCCGGGATACTCGGAGAAGGGCGTGACCTTGACCGCGCCCGGGTCGGTGCCGGGCAGCGCCTTCGACGACCCGGAGACGGTGACGATCTCGGCCGCAGCCCCGGCCTCTCCCGTCGGGACGACGCCGAAGAACATCGCGCGGGCCCCGAGGCCGAGCTTGATGCCGGCCATGCCGCCGCCGGAGCGGCCCTGGGGTCGGACGGAGGCAGCGGGGAAGTGCAGCAGCTGCGCGTCATTGGTGATGAAGGTCAGCTCGTGGGACTCGCTGGTCAGCTCGACCGCCCCGACCACGGTGTCGCCCGGCTCCAACCGGATCACCTCCCAGGCGTCGCGACCCAGCACCTCCGGGTTGACCCGCTTCACCACGCCCCGGGCCGTGCCCAGCGCCAGGCCGAGCGAGGTCTCGGTCAGGGTGGTCAGGCACAGCACCCGTTCACCGTTGTCGAGCGTGACCAGCTCCGAGACGTGGGTGCCGCCCTGCAGGTTGGGGGCGTTGGCCGTCGACGGCACCGTCGGCAGGTCGAGGGCGTTGATCTTGATCAGCCGGCCGGCCGAGGTGATCACCCCGAGATCGCCCCGCGCGGTGCCCAGCACGGCGGAGACGATCACGTCGTGGTTGGCGCGTTGGCCACCGGCCGGCAGCGGATCGTCGTGGTCGGTCCGGGCCAGCAAGCCGGCCGAGGACAGCAGCACCCAGCACGGGTCGTCGGCGATCTCCAGCGGTGCGGCGGAGGCCGTCGCGGCCACGCCACTGGCGGCCAGCAGGATGGTGCGGCGCGGGGTCCCATGCTGCTTGGCGATCTCGGCCAGCTCGTTACCGACCAGGGTGCGGAGCTGCTCGGGGTTCTCCAGGATCTCGGTCAGCTCGGCGATGGTGGCCTGCAGTGCATCCCGCTCGGTCTCCAGCTCGATGGTGGAGTACTTGGTCAGCCGCCGCAGCGGCATCTCCAGGATGTAGTTGGCCTGGATCTCGGACAGGTCGAACGCCTCGATCAGCCGGGCCCGGGCGTGTGCGGTGTCGTCGCTGCCCCGGATGATGGCGATCACGTCGTCGATGTCCAGGATGGCGATCAGCAGACCCTCGACCAGGTGCAGCCGGTCGAGAGCCTTGGTGCGGTCGAACTCGGTGCGCCGGCGGGTGACCTCGTAGCGGTGCTCGAGGTAGACCGCGAGCATCTCCTTGAGCGACAGGGTGCGCGGCTGGCCCTCGACGAGCGCGACCGAGTTGATCGCGAAGGAGTCCTCCAGCTTGGTGCCCCGGAAGAGCTGCTCGAGGATCGCCTCGGGGTTGAAGCCGTTCTTGATCTCGATCACCAGTCGGGTGCCGTTGGTCAGGTCGGTGAGGTCCTTGACGTCGGCGATGCCCTGCAGCTTGCGGCTGGTGACCAGGGTCTTGATCTGCTCGATCACCCGCTCCGGACCGACCATGTACGGCAGCTCGGTGACCACGATGCCCTTGCGCCGCGGGTGCACCTGCTCGATCCGGGTGGTGGCCCGGATCCGGAAGCTGCCCTTGCCTCCTGCGTACGCGTCCCGGATGCCGTCCAGCCCGATGATCTTGCCGCCGCCGGGCAGGTCGGGTCCGGGGATGAACCGCATCAGCGTGTCGAGGTCGGCGTCCGGGTGCCTGATCAGGTGGCGCAGGGCCTGGATCACCTCGACCAGGTTGTGCGGGGCGCAGTTGGTGGCCATGCCGACCGCGATGCCCGCCGCTCCGTTGACCAGCAGGTTCGGGAACGCGGCGGGCAGTACCGTGGGCTCGGTGTCCTTGCCGTCGTAGTTGGGTTTGAAGTCGACCGTGTCGGAGTCCAGCCCGTCGGTCATGGACAGCGCGGCCGGCGCCATCCGACACTCGGTGTAGCGCATCGCGGCCGGACCGGAGTCGGGGGAGCCGAAGTTGCCGTGCCCGTCGACCAGGGTCAGTCGCATCGTCCACCACTGGGCGGTGCGGACCAGGGCGTCGTAGATGGCCCCGTCACCGTGCGGGTGGTACTTGCCCATCACCTCGCCGACCACCCGGGCGCACTTCACGTGACCGCGATCCGGCCGGACACCCATCTCCTGCATCGAGTAGAGGATCCGCCGCTGCACCGGCTTCAGACCGTCCCGGGCGTCGGGGAGCGCACGCGAGTAGATGACGGAGTACGCGTACTCCAAGAAGCTGGTCTGCATCTCCGACGACACGTCGATGTCGACGATCCGCTCGGTGAAGTCGTCGTCGACCGGCGGCGGGGTGCGGCGAGCCATGCGGGCGTCGGGCCTCCTTGTCGGGCGGGACGGCAACCTGGCGGCGGGATCGCGGTACCGCGTCCCGGTCCGGTGCCGTACGGGTGATTCTGCCCGTTCGGTCGCCCGGCTTGCGCATCCGGCGCGTGTCGGAGCACCATCGCCCGATGGCCCTGCAGATCTCCACCGTCCTGGCACCCATCGGTCCCGCCACCGCGCTCGAGCTGACGGATGCACAGGTCGCCGAGCTCGGCGGCGGCAAGCGGGCGCCCGTCCGGGTCACCATCGGTGGTCGCACGGTCCGACTGCGGCTGGCGGGAATGGGCGGCCAGAACCTGATCGGGCTGTCGAAGGCGGCCCGCGCCGAGCTGGGCGTGGAGATCGGTGACACGGTGACGGCATCGGTCGAGCTCGACGATGCCGAGCGGGTGATCGACGTGCCGGAGGACCTCGGTGCGGCACTCGACGCCGATCCTCGGGTGCGGGCCGCCTTCGAGGCACTCGCCTTCTCCCACCGCAAGGAGCACATACGCGCGGTCGTCGAGGCCAAGCGGCCCGAGACCCGGGCGCGGCGGGTCGCCGCGGTGGTGGCGAAGCTCGCCGCCGAGCTCGGCTGAAGGAAGGCGCTCAGCTGAGGAAGGGTCGCAGCTGCTCGGTGATAGCCGCGCGGCGGGCGCGCTCGTGGCCGTACAGGAGGCCGTAGGTGAAGCCGTTGTGGCCCGAGCGGAGACCGACCCGGACACCTTCCTCGCGCAGGAACTCGGCGGCCACGATGCTGTCCTGGTGTTCGCCGAGCACGTCCTGCAGGTCCTTGCGGCTCGCGATCAGCTTGTCGGCCTTCTGGCCCAGCACCGGGGCGGCCAGCTCGACGGCGTAGCGCGCCCGCTTGCCGGCCTTACGGGCGGCGTGCAGCAGGTGGTCGGCCTCGGGGTCGCCGGTCAGGTGGGCCTCGATGGCCCGATCCAGGCGCCGGTCGAGCTTCTTCCCGGCCCGCTTGACGTAGGCCTTCACGGTGGCCGCGGGAGCCTCGGCCTCCGCGGTCAGCGGGGCGTCACTGCGCCAGCGGTGCAGCTCGGCCAGCAGCCGCCGGTACCGGTCGTCGTCCAGCACAGCGATGACGGCGTCCCAGGCCACCCTGCGCCGGGTGGTCAGCTCGGTCTCGATCTGGGCGGCCACCGAACCGACCACCAGCTCGGCCGGCAGCTCGGCCAGGTCGGCGAGCAGTCGCGCCTCCAGCACCTCGAGATCGCGCACCTCGCCGAGCAGCACGGCGAACCACACCAGCTCGTCCTCCAGGGCACCAGCGCGGGCGACGTCGATCACGTCGTCGTACGTACGCAGCGTGCTGCGCAGGCGTCGGGCCGCGACCCGGGTCGCGTGGATCACCGGCCCTCGCTCGCGCAGCGCCGGCTCGGCGTCCATCAGCACGGTCGCCTGCTCGGCCAGGTAGGCCCGCACCAGGTCGCCGACCGTCTGGGGGGAATCGGCCACGGAACGTTTCCTCGTCTCTAGATCAGGTCGGTGTCGCGGAACTCGGTCGCCGACTGCCCGGCCGCCGCACCGCGACTCGCTTCGGCCTCGCGCAGCTCCACCCGCCGGATCTTGCCGCTGATCGTCTTCGGCAGCTCGGTGAACTCCAGCCGGCGGATCCGCTTGTACGGCGCCAGGTGCTCCCGGCAGTAGGTCAGGATCGACCGGGCCGTCGCCGCGTCGGGCGGGAAGCCATCGGCGAGCACCACGTACGCCTTGGGCACGGCCAGCCGCAGGTCGTCCGGCGCCGGCACCACGGCCGCCTCAGCCACGGCGGGGTGCTCGATCAGCACGGACTCCAGCTCGAACGGGCTGATCCGGTAGTCGCTGGCCTTGAACACGTCGTCGGCCCGTCCCACGAAGGTCAGATACCCGTCCGCGTCCCGGGTCACCACGTCCCCGGTGTGGTACACGCCGCCGGCGAACGCGTCCGCGTTCAGGTCGTCGGCCGGCGCCCCGGCCCGCTCGGCGTAGCCGGTCATCAGCGGCACCGGCCGCGGCTCCAGGGCCAGACAGAGCTCACCCTCGTCCTCCCGCTGCTCGCCGGTGGCCGGGTCCACCAGCACGACCTGGTAGCCCGGCAGCGGCCGGCCCATCGAGCCGGCCCGGACCTCCGCGCCCGGCGGGTTGCCGACCTGTGCGGTGGTCTCGGTCTGGCCGTAGCCATCGCGGATGGTCAGCCCCCACGCGGCCCGGACCTGCTCGATCACCTCGGGGTTCAGTGGTTCACCGGCCGACAGCACCTCGCGCAGTGAGTGACGGGCCGAGGTCAGGTCGGTCTGCACCAGCATCCGCCACACCGTCGGCGGCGCGCAGAAGGTCGTCACCCCGGTCCGTTCCATGACCGCCAGCAGCTCGGCCGCGTCGAACCGCGCATAGGTGTAGACGAGCACGGTCGCGCCGGCCAGCCAGGGCGCGAACACGTTGCTCCAGGCGTGCTTGGCCCAGCCGGGGGAGGAGATGTTGAGGTGCAGGTCGCCGGGCTGCAGGCCCATCCAGTACATGGTCGACAGGTGGCCTATCGGGTAGGACACGTGTGTGTGCTGCACCAGCTTGGGCAGCGCGGTGGTGCCGGATGTGAAGTAGAGCAGGGTCAGATCGCCGGCCTTGCTGGCTCCGGGCAGGTGCGCGTCGGCACCGAGGAACTCGTACGCCCGCCGGTAGTCCACCCACCCGTCGGGCGTGGCCGACTCGTCCGAGCTGCCCACCGCGACCTTGCCCAGGGGCAGGGACAGGTGCGCGAACCGGTCGGCCTCCGCCCCGTCCGCGACCAGCAGCCTCGCCTCGCCGCGGTCCACCCGGTCGGCCAGGTCGGCCGCCGACAGCTGCGGGGTGGCCGGGATGATGACCGCACCGAGGCGGATGGCGGCCAACATCAGCTCCCACAGCGGTACGCAGTTGCCCAGCACCATCAGCATCCGGTCGCCCCGCTTCAGACCCAGCTCGGCCAGCAGGTGGGCCGTGGCGATCGAGCGGGACGACAGCTCGGCGAAGGTCAGCTTGGTCTCGTGCTCGCCGTCGATCACCCAGAGCGCGATCCCGTCCGGGTTCTCCGCCGCGAGACCGTCGAACCACTCGGTCGCGAAGTTGTAGACCGGCAGCTCCGGCCACCGGAAGCCGGCGGCCGCCACCTCGTACGCGGTGCGGTGCTGGAGCAGGAAGTCGCGAGCGGCGCGGACGTGGCAGTTCAGCGGCATCGTCGAGACCTCCGGAGAGCAGGGCGGGGGACCGCAGCGACAACGGCCCCACGTCCACGACACGGTACTGCGTACGAGCGG
>DATDBH010000003.1:0-2359 GCA_036524985.1 Microlunatus sp.
CCCAGCTGGAGCAGGTGGCGCATCACCTCGCGCGCCCCGACCACGTCGTCGCCGACCACGGTGTCGTAGTTCTGGGCCGGATCGTGGCGACCCAGCATGACGATCGGCACCCTGGCCGCCAGCTGCTCCAGCCAGGACGGGTCGACCATGGGGGAGACCGCGATGAGGCCGTCGACGAACCCGTCGGCCAGCGTCTCGATCGCGCCGTACTCGGGGCCGTCCGCCGGCGCGACGACGAGCTGGTAGGGCGTCCCGGCGAGCACCGTCTTGGCGCCGTCGACGACCTGGCCCATGAAGCGAGCACTGATGTGCGGGATCTCGAGGCCGAGGCGGTAGCTGCGACCGCGCATCGCGCGTGCCGCCACGGACGGCCGGTAGCCGAGGTCCGCGATCGCCTGGTTCACGCGCTCCCGCATGGCCGGACTGACGCCGCTGGCGTCCCGGATCACCTTCGAGACGGCGGCGCGGGAGACGCCTGCGGCACTGGCCACGTCGTTGATGGTGACCGCACGATGCTCACTCCTGGTCGTCACGAGAGCAGTGTAGATCGTTCTCCGACCCGCCGCCCACAGGGGACGCCCTTCGTGGGACGGCGCGCGTCGCCACAAGGATTGCAGCCGGGCTGCGCTTCTTCACGCTCAGGCTCATTGAAACGTTGAAATTGGGTCTTGCGGCGATAGCGTAGATCGGTCTACAGTGACGCCATTCACACCGTAGAACGGTCTACGCACCGGTTCACCCACTGGAGGTTTCCCATGAGGTTCCACACCTCACCCCGCACCACGCTGGCGGCCGCGGCCCTGGTCACCGGTGCCCTGTCCGTGTCGGCGTGCAGCGCCGGCTCGCTGGGGTCCAGCGACGACGAGTCGGGCAAGACGACGATCTCGTTCCTGACCAACAACGACCCGAACAACGTCAAGATCGCCGAGGCCGTCATCAAGGCCTTCGAGGCCGAGAACGACGACATCGACGTCAAGCTCGACACCCGCCCCGGCGGCGGCGACGGCGACAACCTGGTGAAGACCAAGCTCTCGACCGGCGAGATGGCCGAGGTGTTCGAGTACAACTCCGGCTCGCTCTTCCAGGCGATCTCCCCCACCACGAACCTCACGCCCGTCACCGACGAGCCGTGGGTCGGCGACCTGGACGAGACCTTCGCGTCGGTCGTCTCCGCGGAGGAGCAGGTGTACGGCGCCCCCTGGGGCAGCATCACCGGCGGCGGGATCTTCTACAACATCCCGGTCTACGAGAAGCTCGGCCTCGAGGTCCCGGAGACGTGGGACGAGTTCATCGCCAACAACGAGAAGATCAAGGCCGACGGTGAGGTCGCGCCGGTCGAGCAGACCTTCGGCGACACCTGGACCAGCCAGATCCTGGTGCTGGCGAACAACCACAACGTCACCGTGGCGGACCCGAACTTCGCGGAGGACTACACGGCCAACAAGGCGAAGTTCTCCACGACGCCCGCGGCCCTCGCAGGTTTCGAGCACCTGCAGGAGCTCAACGAGTCCGGGCTGCTGAACGAGGACTACGCCTCCGACCTCTTCACCGACGGCCTCACCGCTGTCGCCACGGGCGAGGCCGCCCACTACCCGATGATCACGTTCGGCATCCCCGCCATCTCCGGTGTGGCGCCCGACAACGTCAACGACGTCGGCTTCTTCGCCCTGCCGGGTGACGACGCCGCCAGCAACGGCCCGACACTGTGGTACCCCTCGGGCATCTACGTCCCCAAGGGTGTGGAGGGCGACAAGCTCGAGGCCGCCAAGAAGTTCCAGGCCTTCGTCGCCTCGCCGGCCGGCTGCGACGCCCAGCTGAGCGCTGCACCGGTTGCCGGACCGTGGGCGGTCACCACGTGCGAGCTCCCGGCCGACGTACCGACCGCGGTCACCGACGTGCAGAAGTACGTCGAAGCGGGCCAGTCGACACCGGCGCTGGAGTTCCTCTCCCCGATCAAGGGCCCTGCCCTCGAGCAGATCCTGGTCGAGGTCGGGTCCGGCATCCGTGCCGCCAAGGACGGCGCCGAGCTCTACGACAAGGACGTCGAGAAGCAGGCCCAGCAGCTCGGTCTGCCGGGCTGGTAGGCCCCACCCCCTCACCCAGGCTCCCGGACCCGCCTCGTGGCGGGTCCGGGACCATCGGCCCGGAAGGCTGAGCACGATGGCACACACGATCGACACCACGGCCCCGGTCGTGACGGCGGCTCCGCCGAAGAGCCAGGGCCGCCGCAAGAGCTACTACCCCTACTGGTTCCTGATCCCGGGCGGACTGATCTTCGCGGTCTTCTTCCTCGTCCCGTCGTTGATCGCCTTCTACTTCAGCCTCACCCGCTGGACCCTGTTCGACCAGGAGTTCATCG
>DATDBH010000004.1:0-22315 GCA_036524985.1 Microlunatus sp.
AGCCCGGCGACCACGGTGGCGATCACCCCCGAACCGTGGAAACCGCGGAAGGCGATCTCCTCGGCCGGCAGGTAGGCCGCCCACGGCACCATGAACGAGATGGCGGTGTCGAAGACCGGCTGCCTGATGCGCTTGCGCACCGCGGTGGCGAGGGTGGCGACGGCGAAGCCGACCAGGACACCGCCCACCGCCGCGACCGCGAAGCCGGCCGCCACCTCACCCGCGGTCACGGTGGTGGCGATCGCCACCAGGCCCACCCGCACGCAGGTGATCGCCGTCGCGTCGTTGAGCAGCGACTCCCCCTCCAGGATCGTGACGAGCTGTCGGGGCATCCCGGCACGCCGGGCGATGGTGGTGGCCGCGACCGCATCCGGCGGCGCCACCACCGCGCCGAACGCGAAGGCCAGGGCGAACGGCACCGGCAGGATCAGCCAGGTGATCAGCCCGATGCCGAGGGCGGTCACGATCACCAGCAGGATCGACAGGTAGCCGATCGGTCGCCAGTTGGCCCGGAAGTCCATCACCGAGCTGCGGATCGCGGTGGCGTACAGCAGGGGCGGCAGGAAACCCAGCAGCACCACATCGGTGGTCAGCGCCGGCTCGTGGATGAACGGCACGAACGAGGCCGCGATGCCGACCAGCATCAGCAGCAGCGGAGCCGAGAACCGGATCCGCTCGGCCATCGCCGTGACAGCGACCACGGCGGCCGCGATGGCGAGGATGCTGAGGGCGATGTCCACGGGGTCATGCTGTCATCCGCCGGCCACCCTGCCGTCTTCTCCGGGATCGGTGGGAACGGGGCGCGAGGGTCCGGTTCAGTGCTGGAGTCGATCACCCTGCTCGGTGCGGACGACCGGACGATCGAAACCCGTGATCTCCGGCGGCGCACTCCGCCAGGTGCCGAGGATGGACCCGACGATGATCAACGGGAACCCGAGGATCAGTCCGGTGGTGATCGGTTCGCCGAGCACCAGCGCCCCCAGCAGGATGGCCACGGCCGGATTCACGTACGTGATCAGGGTCATCCGGGCCGGACCGGCTTCGGCGATCAGGGCGAACATGACCAGAAAGGCCGCCGCGGTGCAGACCACGGCGAGCACCACCACGGAGCCGACGGCGGCCGGGCTCACGGTGACCGGGCGCAGCACGACCGCGAACGGGGCGTAGACCACCGAGGCGATGATCAACGACGCCGTGATCACCCCGATCGGCGGGAGGTCGGCGAGCTGTCGGCTGATGATGATCGGGCCGATGGCGTATCCGATGACCACGCCGAGGATCTGCAGGATCGCCACGAAGTCCTCCACGTGCACGTCGAGTCCGACGAGGACGGCGACCCCCGCCAGGCCGATCAGCAGACCGGCGATCCGGCGTGGACCGAGCCGGTCCTGGCCGGTCACGGTGAGGATGATCGCGGCCACGATCGGCACCATGGCGATGAGCAGCCCGGTGGTCGAGCTGGTGAGTCGGGTCTCCGCGTGCCCCAGCAGCACCCACGGCCCGACGATCTCCAGGCCGGTGTAGAGGAGCAGCCAACGCCAGTGGGGCCGCAGCGGGTGCAGGGCCTTGGACCGGAGCGCGAACGGCAGCAGCAGGAGCGCGCCGAGGGCGGTCCGGCCGAAGGCGACCACCACCGGGTCGAGCTCGGTGACGGCGATCCGGATGAACAGGTACGGGATGCCCCAGAACAGACTCAGGGTCGCGAACAACAACCAACCGCGTCGGGTCATGCTCGGGATCCAGCATCAGGAGGGGGCACCACGCGGATGGGTGCTCCGGACAGGTAGGCCTCGATGTCCTCGACGGCGCCGGCGTAGAAGACCCGGAGACCGTTCCGCGTCACGTAGCCGAGATGCGGCGTCGCGAGGAGTCCCGGCGTCCGCAGCAGCGGGTCGTCGACGGGTGGTTCCGTGTCGAACACGTCGACCGCCGCACCGGCCGGTCGCCCGTCGGCGAGCGCCCGGCGCAGCGCGACACCGTCGACGATCGGACCGCGGGAGGTGTTGACCAGCAGCGCGGTCGGCTTCATCGACGCCAGGGCCGAAGCGTCCAGCAGGTGGCGGGTCCGGGCGTTCAGCGGCAGATGGACGCTGATCACGTCGGAGCGGGTGAGCAGCTCGTCGAAGGACACCGAGGTCGCTCCCGACGCGGCCGCCTTCTCGGGTGTGAGCGTCCGGCTCCAGGCCAGCACCTCCATCCCGAACGCGGCGCCGACCTCGGCGACCTTGCCGCCGATCCGGCCCAGCCCGAGCACGCCCAAGGTGGCGCCGGCGAGATCGCGCCCGAGCGTCGACTGCCATCCGCCGGCCCGCAGCGCGTTCACCTCGTCCACCAGGTGCCGGCTGTGCGCCAGGATGAGCGCCCAGGTGAGCTCCACCGTGGACGAGGAGATCCCGTCCGTGTGGCTGACCACGATCCCCCGTCGGGTCGCCGCAGCCACGTCGATCACCGGGTTGCGACGGCCGGTCGTCACGATCAGGCGCAGCCGATCGAGGCGGTCGATCACCGCCCCCGGCAGGGGCGTCCGCTCGCGCATCAGGACGACCGCCCCGTAGGGCGCCAACCGCTCCGTCAGAGCGTCTTCGCCGACCACGTGGTCGGAGAAGACATCGACCTTTCCCTGGGCCTGCAGCCGGGACCAGTCCGCCAGCTCCAGGGCGACCCCGGCGTAGTCATCGAGCACCGCAACGTCCACCCGCGTCACTATGCCCCATGGCGGAGACAGTCAGCCGTCGTGCTGACAGCGATCCGGGCGGAGTCGTCATCTCAGTAGGGTGACCGCCAGGAGGCTCCCGATGAGTGCACCCGTGCCCGAATCCCACCGCAGCGCTGCACGGCCGCGCTGGCCGGTCGGATCGAGGCCGCCTGGCCTCTGGCGCGGCGAGCGCTACGTGGACGCGTACGCGTTCCACCGCTTCCTGGACCGCTGACGGGAGCGACCGCCGCGGAAGGCCCGAGCGACTCGCCCGAACCCACCGCCAGCTCAGGGGTGGCCCAGGCCGGCCGCTCGCTCCAGACCCAGCTCGGTGACCGCGACGGCCCGGAGCTGGACCTTCCTGATCGTGCCGACGACCGTCATCGGGAAGTCGTCGACGATCTTGACGTAGCGCGGGATCTTGTAGTGCGCGACCCGGCCGCGGCAGAAGACTCGGAGGCTCGCCGCGGTGAGAGCGTCGGCGCCGGGTCGCAGACGCAGCCAGGCCATCACTTCCTCGCCGAAGCGTTCGTCGGGCACCCCGATCACCCGCACGTCGACCACATCGGCGTGCTCGAGCAGGACGTCCTCGACCTCCCGAGGATCGATGGTCTGCCCGCCCCTGATCACCACGTCCTCGATCCGACCCACGATGCTCAGGTAGCCGTCGTCGTCCATCACCGCGAGGTCACCGGTGTGCATCCAACGAGCTCCGTCGATCACCTCGGCGGTCCGCTCCGGCTCGTTCCAGTAGCCCAGCATGACCGAGTAGCCCCGGGTGCAGAACTCCCCCGGCTCGCCGCGCGGCACCGTCAGCCCGGTGCCGGGATCGACGATCTTGACCTCCAGGTGTGGTCGCACGCGCCCCACGGTCGACGTCCGCCGCTCGAGGTCGTCGTCGGTGCTGGTCTGGGTGGAGACCGGTGACGTCTCGGTCATCCCGTACGCGATGGTCACCTCGGCCATCCCCATCTCCGCTACCACGCGTTGCATCACCTCGACCGGACACCGAGAACCCGCCATGATGCCGGTCCGCAGGCTGGTGAGGTCGTAGTCGGCGAGGTCGGGTAGCGCCAGCTCGGCCATGAACATGGTCGGGACGCCGTAGAGACTCGTGCACCGCTCGTCCTGGACGGCCCGCAGGGTCAGCGCCGGGTCGAAGCCGGGTGCAGGGATGATCATGGTGGCACCGTGGGAGGTGCAGCCCAGGATGCCCATGCCCATCCCGAAGCAGTGGTAGAACGGCACCGGGATGCAGACCCGGTCGGTCTCGGCGTAGCCGCAGCCCTCGCCGACCGAGAAGCCGTTGTTCAGCAGGTTGTGGTGGGTCAGGGTGGCGCCCTTGGGGACGCCGGTGGTGCCCGAGGTGTACTGGATGTTGATCGGGTCGTCGGCCGAGAGATGGCGCGATTTATCGACCAGCACGCCGGGATCAGTGGAGCGACCGACGGCGAGCAGCGACTCCCAGGCCGGGTCCCCGAGGAAGATCACGTCCCGCAGCTGCGGACACTCGACGCGGACCTCGGCGACCAGGGCGCGACAGTCGCTGGTCTGGAAGTCCGGCGCGCTCACCAGCAGCGAGATTCCCGCCTGCTGCAGCACGTACGCCAGCTCGTGATGCCGGTACGCCGGGTTGATGTTGACCAGGATCGCCCCCAGCTTCGCCGTCGCGTACTGGACGAGCACCCACTCCGCACAGTTCGGGGCCCAGATGCCCACCCGGTCACCTTTGCGCACCCCGAGACCGTCCAGACCCAGGGCGCAGGCGTCGACCTCGGCGACCAGCTCGCCGTAGGTGAAGCGACGCCCGCTCGCGCACTCGACCAGCGCCTCGTGGTCGCGGCCCACCCGGTCCAGGGTGCGATCGAGGTTCGCGCCGATGGTGTCGCCCAGCAGCGGCACCGACGAGGTGGCGCTGGCGTACGACGCGAGTCGCGGCGGGGTGGGGGGAGAGATCTGCTTCGACGCGCTCACGGTCCCAGTGTGGCGCCGCACCGTCCCCTCCGCTCAGTGGTCACGCGCGAGCGGTGCGTTGGTCGGGCTGGGCAAGCCCGCGTTCTGCAGGAAGCTCTCCAGGACGAGTGTGGCCATGCCGAGGGCGACAGGGCTCTCCTGTGAGCTGAGCACCAGGTCGACGACATCGGCCGATCCGCTGATCGCCTCGGCGGTCATCCGTGCTCGAGTCGGCTCGAGGAGCCACCCACCGAGCTGGTCGGCGGTCCAGCTGGTCAGCACGATCCGTTCCGGGTTGATCATGTTCACCACGTTGGCGAGCGCGGCGCCGAGGTCGTACGAGAGCCTCGCCACCACCGCTTGGGCGGTGGGGTCGCCGGCGGCCAGTCCGTCGGCGAGAGCGGCGATGAAGCCGGCTTGGGTCTCCGTCAGCCAGGGGTGGTCGGGTGCGAGGTCGGCGAGAGTGTCGCGGATGCCGGGGACGCCGGTGTAGGCCTCGACGCAGCCACGACGACCGCAGCGGCAGGCACGACCATCCATGATCAGCGTGGTGTGGCCCCATTCGCCGGCGTTGTTGGTCACCCCGCGGATCAGCTGGCCGTCGATCACGATGCCGGCCCCGACGCCGGTGCCGAGATTGATGGTGACGAGGTTGTCGACCTCACGCCCGTGTCCGAACCACAGCTCGGCGACGGTGGTGGCCTTGAGGGGGTTGTCGACGTGGATGGGCACGGTCAGTCGTTCCTGCAGCAGCTGCTGCACGGGGACGTCGGACCACCCCCAGTTCGGAGCGAACACGGAGACTCCCGTGAGAGGCTCGACCTGACCGGGCATGCTGATCCCGGCGCCGAGCACCTCGACTCCGGGATGCCGTCCGATCGCCTCGGTGAGGATGTCGACGATCTCGTCCAGCACGTCGGCCGGGTCGGAGATCGGGTGCTCATGACGGGAGATCCTGGTCAGAGCCGAGTCGAACACGTCGGCATGCACGTAGGTCTCGGCGACGTCGACCCCGATCAGCAGCCCTCGCTCGTGGGCGATCCGCAACCGTGCGCGAGGGCGACCACCGTTGGAGTCTTCGCGGCCGGCCTCGACGAGCATCCCGATACCGAGAAGCTCGTTGACGACGTTGGCGATGGTGGCGAAGCTGAGCCCGGTCAACGCCGCGAGCTCTTGCCGGGTGGGCATCCCCAGGGTGTAGAGGCCACGAAGAACAGCGAACCGGCTGGCGCTGCGGATGTCGCGGGTCGTGCGTTTCCTGGCCGCACGCGGCGACATGACGGTTCCTTCCCCTGGTGACCCGACGGGTGGGTGAAATGTATCGGATCGCGGGCCTCACTCAGCCCTTCAAGCCGGTTTGGGCGACGCCTTGGACGAGATAGCGCTGTAAGAAGACGAAGACGAGCACCAACGGCAGGATGGAGACGATGGCCGCCGCGAACAGCTGCGGGATGTTGATCGTCTGGGCGGTGATGAAGGTGGACAAGGTGACCTGGACGGTCCACATCGACTGGTCCTGGGCCACGATCAGCGGCCAGAGGAAGGCGTTCCAGGAGCCGATGAAGGTGATCACGCCGATCGCGGCGAGGAACGCACCGGAATTGGGCACCACGATCCGCCAGTACGTCCGCCAGTAGCCCAGCCCGTCGACCCGGGCCGCCTCCTCGAGCTCCTTCGGGAAAGCCAGGAAGTACTGCCGGCACAAGAACACGGTGAAGCCGCTGAACAGTCCCGGGATGATGATGCCTCGGAAGTCCGACACCCACCCCAGCGCGGAGACGATGATGAAGCTCGGCACGAAGGTGACGGCGGCGGGGATCATCAGCGTGGCCAGCACCAGGTAGAAGATGGGTCGGGCGAACGGACTCGGTATCCGGGCCAAGGCGTAGCCGGCCATCGAGCAGACGAGCAGAGTGCCGATGGTGGTGGCGACCGCGATGATTCCCGAGTTCATCATCGAGCTCGCCATCGGGATCTCGGAGCTGGTGAACAGGTCGGTGAAGTTCTGCCACTGCGGTTCCGAGGGCCACAGTGTCCACGGCACCGCGGTGACGTCCTTGCGGGTCGCCAGGGCGTTGCGCAGCAGCAGGTAGAACGGCAGCAGGAAGGCGAACGTCATCACGATCAGCACGATCCAGCCGGCCGCATCGGCGATCCGGTCGCCGATCCCCTTGCCCTGGCCGACGACGCGCACAGTGGTGGTCTGCATGATGCGGCCTCCTAGTCTTCGGCTCGGTCAAAGCCGAAGATCCGGCCTTGGATGACGGTGATGATGGCGATGATCGCCGCCAGGATCAGCGCGCCCGCGCTGCCCAGCCCGAAGTTCTGCTGGGTGCCGAGGGCGAGGTTGTAGAGGTAGACCAGGGGTGGTCGGGCGTACTCGGCGGTCCGGAGCAGGTTGTAGAACTCGTCGAAGGCCTGGTAGGCCGCGATCAGACAGAGCAGCAGCACCGACACCGACGTCGGCTTCAGCAGTGGGAAGGTGATGTCGCGGAAGATCTTCCAGCCGGGCTTGGCGCCGTCGACGTAGGCGGCCTCATACAGCTCGGGGTTGATGTTCTGCAACGCCGCCAGGAACAAGATCATGTAGAACCCGGACTGCAGCCAGAGCCGGACCGTGACGATGACGACCCAGTACGTCGGCGGGTCCAGCGTCGACAGCCACGCCACCGGCTCGATGCCGAAGAACCGCAGGACCTGGTTGGCCAGACCGTAGCGGACCCCGTTGAAGATCGACATCTTCCAGATCAGCGACGCGACCACGTAGGAGCAGGCGGTCGGGATGAAGAACGCTGATCGGAAGAACGCCTTCGCCACCCGGACCCGGTTCACGATGACCGCCATCGCCAGCGACAGCGCGAAGGTGATGGGCACGATCAGCACCGCGAAGACGGTGAACGTGATCAACGAGTTGATGAACGCGGGGTCGGTCAACATGGTGACGTAGTTCGCGAAGCCGACGAACTCGGTCGGCCAGACGGTCCCCTGCGCGTTGAAGAAGCTGAGGACCGCGCTCCACACGATCGGCAGGTAGACGAACAGCACCAGACCCACCAGGAACGGGGCCACGAACAGCCAGAACGCGCCCCGGCCACCCTTGAGTCGGCGGCCGCCGGCGGGTGCCTGGTCGGCGGCGCGGGCGGCGGCCTCCGCAGTGGTCGGCGCGACCGTTCCTGCCATCAGCCGATCTTCGCGAGCTCAGAGTTGATCTTCTTGACCGCTGCGTTGAGCTCCTTCTCCGGATCGGCGTTCTTGCCGATGATCCGGGTCACCGCGTCCGACAGTGCGGTCTGCATCGCCGGTGTCCACTCCGGGCTGTTCGCGATCCCGTGGTCGGTGTTCAGCTTCACACTCTCCGCGGCCACCCCGGCCTGCAGCTTCTCGGCCTTGGCGGCCAGGCTCTTGCGGGGCGGGATGTGGAACCCGTAGTTCAGGCACCAGTCCTCCTGGTCTTCCAGGTTGTCCACCCACAGCCACTTGGTGAACGCCTTCGCCTCCTCGACATGGGCCGACTTGGCGTTCACGAACGCCTGCCAACCCCCCTTCACCACCGCAGGCTTGCCGTCGGTCGCGTTCGCCGCCGGGAACGGGAACGCCCCGATGCCGTCGTCGCCGAGGACCTCGGCCATTCCCGGGACCGCCCACATGCCCTGCCACTGCATCGCGCACAGGCCGTCGTTCAGGGCGGTCGGGTCCCACCAGTCGGTGTCGTTGCCCAGGAGCAGGCTCTTGCCCTGCGCCAACGTGCGCAGCTTCACCAGCACATCGGACACCTTCGCCACGTCGAAGCCGACCTTGTTGTCCTCGGTCAAGAATGTGCCGCCGGTGGAGAAGATCGCCGGGCCCTGCATACCGCCGAGATCGACGTTGGCCGTGTTGCCGGCGAACAGACCCTTCACGTCGGCGGTGGTCAGCTCACCGGCGGCCGCGATCAGGTCGTCGACGGTGGCGATCGTGGTGATGCCCTTGGCTCCCAGGGCTTCCTTGCTGTAGTAGATCATCTGCGGGTCGATGATCATCGGCAGCGCGTACAGCTTGCCGTCGATGGAGCTCGACGCCAGGTCCGAGGGGTCGTAGTCGTCCTTCACGTCGGCGATCAGATCGTCCAGGGCCACGATCTGGCCCGACGACACCAGCGAGCGACTCAGGTGGCCCTCGAAGGCGTCCGGTCCAGAGCCCGAAGAGAGCCCGCTGGTCAGCTTCGCGTCGTAGTCACCCGGGATCCACTGGATCGTGACCTTCGCGTCCGGGTAGCCGGCGGCGTACTTCTTCGCCGCCTCCTGCGTCCCGGCCTCACCGTACTGGTGGTACCACTGCGACAACGCCACCGAGGGCGCAGCCGCCCCGCCGCCCTCGGTCTGGGACCCGGTGCCCGAGTTGGACCCGCACGCCGCCAGCGTGCCCAGCGCTGCCGCCCCGAGGGCCCCGCCCAGCAGCCGCCGCCGTGTGAAAGCCGATGCGTTCGCCATCTGTGTCTCCTTTGACAGGTCGATCGTCGAAGCAACAACGCTTAGGCGAAGGCTTATTCGACGTCTAAGAATAGGTGCAGGAGAAACTTAGGCCCGGTCCGGCG
This sequence comes from Microlunatus sp., assembly GCA_036524985.1. Classification (GTDB taxonomy): domain Bacteria; phylum Actinomycetota; class Actinomycetes; order Propionibacteriales; family Propionibacteriaceae; genus Microlunatus. The sequence continues at coordinate 9,222 of DATDBH010000004.1, forward strand.
ACGTGTCAAGAGACAGCAGAAGTCGCGCGTCGGCGAGTCGCGCGCCGCACCTGCCGATCGGAGCGATCGATCGGTAGCTCGAGCCAGACCACTTCTCCCGACGAAGGACGCCCGGCGACGCCCCGTCAGGACCTCACATCAGACCGCCGTCGACGCTGCGCTGGTAGACCTCGGGATCCTCGGGCACCAGCACCGGGGTCTCGCGATTCAGGCTCTCGCCGGCGAAGAACGGCTTCGCCTCGGAGAAGAACGACCACACCACCATCAACACGGCGCCGAGGAGCAGCGAGCCGACACCCACCACGAAGGTGCCGCCGATGCCGAAGAGCACGGTGTTGCCGTACTCGGTATCCCACATGTCGTACGCCGACTGCACGAACGCGTACAGCAGCATGAGTGCCCCGAGGAGCGGCAGGATGCCCTTCAGGAAGAGATTGCGGGGCGACGCGGTCAGCTCCTTGCGGAAGTACCAGACGCACGCGAAACCGGTGATGCCGTAGTAGAAGGCGATCGCGAGGCCCAGCGAGGTGATCGAGTCCTGCAGGATGTTGTCGCTGACCAGCGTCATGCCGATGTAGTAGGCGCTGGCCACCACACCCATCATCAGGGTCGAGAAGGACGGCGTGTTGAAGCGAGGGTGCACGGTCTTGAAGCGCTGCGGCAGGGCACGGTAGGTGGCCATCGACAGGGTGCCGCGCGCGGTCGGCAGGATCGTGGTCTGGGTCGAGGAGACCGCCGACACCAGCACCGCGATCACCAGCACGATGGCCATCGGGCCCATCACGCCGTCCTTCAGGGCCAGGAAGACGTCCTCCGCGTTGGCCTCGTTCCCGAGGCCGACGCCGTCCTCGCCGACTCCTGCGTACGCCATCGCGGCGACGGTGACACCGACGTAGGTGACCAACAGGATGGCGGTCGAGATGATGGCCGCCTGGCCCGGGATGCGCTTCGGGTCCCTGGTCTCCTCGTTGAGCGCCAGGCAGGTGTCCCAACCCCAGTAGATGAACAGGGCCAGCAGCACCGCCTCGATGAAGCCGGAGTAGTCGGCGAAGGCGAACGGGTTGAACCACTGCCAGGAGAAGTGCTCGGTGGCCGGCGCCTGGCCGGTCGCGATGCGGTAGATCACGAAGATCACGAACAGGGCGAGTGCGAGATACTGCAACCCCAGCAGGACGACCTGCAGCCGCTCGCCGATCTCCAGGCCGCGGTAGCTCACCCAGCACATCAAGGCGATGAACACCACGCCGGTCGCGGTGACCACGAAGGTGCTCTCGGCGAGCCCGTCCTGCCCGAGCATCAGCCAGAAGTAGATGCCACCGATCTGGGCGAGGTTCGCGAGCACGACGATGCCGGCCACGGCCACACCCCAGCCGCCCATCCAGCCCACCCGGGGACCGAAGGCCTTGGTGGCCCAGGTGAAGGTGGTGCCGCAGTCCGGGATCTCGCGGTTCAGCTGCTGGTAGGCGGCGGCGATGAACAGCATCGGGATGAAGGCGATGATGAACGCGATCGGCGCCTGGGCCCCGACCGCCAGCACGACGAACCCGAGGGTCGCGACCAGCGAGTAGACCGGCGCCGTGGAGGCGAGTCCGATCACGACGGACCCGGCCAGGCCGAGCGTGCCGACGGCGAGTCCCTTGCCGCCCGTTCCCGTTACCGACTCTGTGCTCATAGGCGGAACCTAGGAGTCGCAAGACCTGCCGTCAATGATGCGGTCGGCGATCCCAAGAAGCGAAGATCTTGTTGCCCACCGCAGGAATCCCGAGGGTCGACCTCAGGCTAGCGTGGGGGCCATGCCCCCAGCCGCCAGCCGTCGTGGCACGACGTCCCGCCGCGACCTGCTGATCGACTCCGCGCTCGGTGTGCTCGCCGAACACGGCGTCGCCGGCACCACCCACCGCCGCGTGGCCGCCGCCGCCGAGGTGCCGCTCGGCTCGACGACCTACTACTTCGCCGATCTGGGCGACCTGCTGGCCGCAGCTTTCGCGAGGTTCGCGGACAGGATCTCGGAGCGGTTCGAGGCCCGCCTGTTGCCCGCCCGGTCGCCCGAGGAAGCGATCTGCGCCATCACCGACTTCATGGTGCACGACGTCGACGACGCTGCGGAGCTGGCCCTGAGCTATGAGTTCTATGCGCTCGCGGTCCGTCGACCCGAGATCGCCAGCCTGGTCGAAGCCTGGTTCGGGCGCAGCCAGCAGGCCCTGGCACCGTTCTTCGATCCTGTCACGGCGCGTCTGGTCGACACCTACATGGAGGGACTGTTCACCTACCGCGGGCTGGCCCGCGGGTCGAGCGACGGACCGGAGATCCGCCGCGCCCTGCGGCTGCTGAGCGGTCTGCCGGCTGGGGAATAGCGCCCGTCGGACCCATGTTGTACATACGTACACGAAATCTGTACGATCGTACAAGTGCAGTCCTCGACGGCTGCTCCATCCCGACACACCGAGGTTCTCCATCATGTCCACGCTGCGCTCCGAGCGCATCGAGCTCACCGACCACACCCGCGACGCCGCCCGCGTCTGGCGGAACGCCATGTTCGTCGTCTTCGCCGCCTGCGGGTTTGCCCTCGCCGCCTGGGTGTCACGCACGCCGGCCGTGCGGGACGGACTCGGCGCCTCCACCGGGCACATGGGCTGGCTGATCTTCGCCATCGCCGGCGGCGCCATCTTCGGCCTCGTCTCCGCGGGTGCGCTGATCGGTCGGTTCGGGGCCCGGCCGGTGCTCCGCACCGCCCTGATCACCGCCGCCCTCGGTCTGATCGTGGTCGCGGTCGGGGCCGGCCTGGCGTCGTCCGGCGTCGTGTTCGCCGGGCTGCTCGTCTTCGGTCTGGGCTTCGGGACCTGTGACGTCTCGATGAACGTGGCCGGCGCCGCCAACGAGCGGGCGCTCGGCCGGACGGTGATGCCGATCTTCCACGCCATGTACAGCATCGGCACTCTGACCGGCGCCGCCCTCGGCGTGCTGGCCACCCTGCTAGGGGTCTCGGTCGGTGTCCATCTGAGCGTCGCGGCCGTGATCCTGGTCGTCGCCGTGATCCCGGCCCTTCGGCTGGTCCCGGAGGGGGTCGGTCGGACCGGCGGCGCCCTGCCGAAGCTGACGACGGCCGAACGGCTGGCCGTCTGGAAGGACCCGCGGACGCTGCTGATCGGCCTGATGGTGCTCGGCATGGGCTTCGCCGAGGGCGCGGCCGAGGACTGGCTGCCGCTGGCCACCGTCGACGGCTACGGCGTCAGCGAGACCGTCGGCGCCGTGATGTTCGGCATCTTCGTGGTCACCATGACCGTCGGACGACTGTTCGGGGTCCTGCTGATCGACCGCTTCGGGCGGGTCACGACCCTGCGGGCGTCGGCCCTGGTCGCCGCGATCGGGCTCGCGATCACCATCTTCGGGCCCAGCGCGGTGACGGCTGCTGTGGGTATCGCGCTGTGGGGTCTCGGCACCTCACTGGGTCTGCCGGTCGGCATGTCGGCGGCAGCCGACGACCCCCGTACCGCTTCCGCGCGGGTGAGCGCCGCGGCGACGGTCGGCTACGCCGCGTTCCTGTTCGGACCGCCGGCGCTGGCCATGCTCGGTGAGCACGTCGGTCTGCTGCACTCGTTCGTGGCCGTGCTGGCGCTGGTCATCGTCGCCGGGCTGATCGCGCCCGCCGCTCGTCCGCTCGCCGGGACGTCGGCGACGACGACCGAGCGCTTGCCGGCGCCCGTCGCCGGTTGATCGGGAGCGGACTGTCGGAGGGTCCTGCGACGCTGTCGGTTCGCGATGCTCCCGACGAAAGGTCCGGCCATGGCCAGCACCCTCTCCAAGCGTGTCCTCCAGCCCGCGGGCGTCCCGCCTGTCCCTTACGCCCAAGGTCTGGAGGTCACCGGCGCCCAGCGGCTCGTCTTCGTCTCCGGGCAGGTGGGCACCGACGCCGACGGTCACTGGCTGTCCGGTATCGAGGCCCAGGCCCGCGAGGTGATCGGTCGGATCACCGTGATCCTGGCAGAATCCGACCTGGGTCTCGACGACATCGTCAAACTGACCATCTACCTGACCGACCCGGCCGACTTCGAGGGCTTCATGCCGGTCGCCGCCGAGCTCATGCCACAACCACAGTCGACCATCACCGCGCTGGTGGTGCCGTTCCTGTCCTCGCCCGAGCAGCTGGTGGAGATCGAGGCCATCGCGGCCGGCTGAGCGGCCGCCCGGCTCACGCGGCGCCGACCCAGGCCACGTGGCCGTCCGGTCGCAGCAGCACGGCGGGTGCGTCGAGCTGGTCGCTGACGTCGATGACGTGATCGACCCGGTCCGTCCACCCATCGATCGAGAGGTCACCGGTCGGGTCCAGGAGCAGCCCGCGGCCGGCACGCGTGTGCTCGTAGAGCCGACCCCGCGACAGGCGGATGTCCCGCAGTCGTCTGCCGAGCAGCTGGTGGCCTTCGCCGAGGTCGTAACGGACGCCGATTCCGGTGACTCTCTCCCAGCCGTCCACCTCGGCGGCGAGCTTCCAACCGAGGTTGAACGCGTCCTGGATGCCGAGGTTGAGGCCCTGTCCCCCGAGCGGCGGGTGGACGTGCGCCGCGTCGCCGGCGAGGTGCACGCGGCCGACGCGGTACTTCTCGGCCAACCGGGTCGCGTCGGTGAACCGGGACAGCCAGCGCGGTGAGTGGGCCCCGAAGTCCGTGCCCGCGTAGGCCCTCTGCTGCGTCCGGAACTCCTCCAGGGTCGGCGGGGTGGTGCGATCCTCGGCCACGGTGGCGGCGGGCACGACGGCGCGGTGCCACCCGTTCCCGGTGGGGCCGATCCCGAAGCCCTGGTGCGTCCGGCGGACCTCCGCCGACACCGCAGCCAGCTCGTCCGGCCCGCTCGTCACCTCGAGCTCACCGGCCAGCATCATCCCGGTCGGACCACCGCCGCTGATGATCACGTCAGGCACCCGGACCCCGTTCCTCGCACGCACCCGGTCTCAACCGCCGGTGATCTTGATGTCCGCCCCGTTGGTGTAGGACGCATCGTCGGACAGCAGGTAGGCGACGGCCCCGGCGATCTCCTCCGGGTAGGCGGCTCGCCCCATCGCCAGCCCGGGTGCACGCTCCTCCGGAGCGTTCGGACGACCGGCGTCGGCGTGGATCTCGGTGAAGGTGGTGCCGGGCGAGACCGTGTTCACGCGAACGCCATCGGCCGCGAACTCCTTCGCGGCGCCGATGGACAGCAGGTTCAGGGCCGCCTTGCTCATGGCGTACGGGATGTAGGTGTTCGGCGCTCCGGTGGTGGCAGCGCCGGAGGAGATGTTCACGATCGCCCCTCCCCCGTGCGCCCGGAGCTCGGCGATGGCGGCGCGGGTGATCACCAGCGGGGCGAGCACGTTGACGCGGAAGACGAGCTCGGACTCCGCTGCCGTCGTCTCCAGGAACGGACCGATCCGTCCGGTGATGCCGGCGTTGTTGACCAACCCGGTCAGCCGACCGAGACCGGCGGAGGCCTCACCGACGATCTCTTCGGCGCGGGTGAGATCGGCGAGATCCGCCTGCAGCAGCACGACCTGCCCACCCAGCAGCCGGCACTGGTTCGCCACCCGCTCGGCGTCGTCTCGCCGCTTGCGGTAGGTCAGCGCGAGGTCATGCCCGTCGCGCGCCAGCCGACGGGCGATGGCCGCGCCGATCCCTCGGCTGCCACCCGTGATCAGCGTGGCCGGACGCTCGTTGCTGGGCACCTGGACAGGGTAGGACCCACGCCGGGTCGACGGCGCGGGGATCCGGCGAGAGTACGGTCGAGTCGTGAAACGCCTCGTCACCGGAGCACTGACCCTGGCTGCTGTCGCAGGTGTCGTCCGGATCGCCCCGCACGTCCGCCGCAAGGCCGCGGCCGTGGCCGCCGTGCCGGAGGAGCTTCGGTCGCCGGCCATGTTCTTGCCGCTGCACCTCACCAGCCCGGCCATCGCCCGCTTCGTGCGCAGCCTGCCGAGCCCGCCGTACGAGTTCCCGCCGCGCATCCGACACGACGTGCGCACCGTGTCGGGGCGGGACGGACGGCCAGACGTCCGCGTTCATCTCTACGAGAGGGCCGACCGCCCTCGCCCCACGGGAGTCCTCTACTGGATCCACGGAGGCGGGTTCGTGATCGGCGAACCGGCGATGAGCCACGGCGACTGCGCGACGTTCGCCGACGAGCTGAACGTCCTGGTGGTGTCGATCGACTACCGGCTGGCGCCCGAGAACCCCTTCCCGGAGGGGATCGAGGACTGCTACACGGGTCTGCGCTGGGTTCATGATCACGCCGAGGAGATCGGCATCGACCGGGACAAGATCGCGGTCGGCGGGAGCAACGCGGGCGGCGGCTTGGCGGCCTGCCTGACCCAGCTCGCCCACGATCGCGGTGAGGTCGGCCTGTGTTTCCAGCTGCTCGTCTACCCGATGCTCGACGACCGTACGGTGCTGCGCGACGACCACGGGGGCACCGGCGAGTTCGTCTGGAGCCCCGCCTCCAACCGGTTCGGCTGGACGTCCTACCTCGGTCGGCCCCCGGTCGCGGAGGAGGCGCCGGCGTACGCCGTGGGCGCCCGGCGGACCGATCTGTCGGGACTGCCTCCCGCCTGGATCGGCGTCGGCGACATCGACCTGTTCCACGCCGAGGACGTCGCCTACGCCGACCGGCTGCGCGTGGCGGGTGTCCCCTGCGATCTGCACGTGGTGCCGGGGATGTACCACGCGGCGGACGGGTTCCCGGGTGCGGCCGACAGCCCGACCATGATCACCTTCAACGCCTCCAAGGTGGCCGCGCTCCGGCCCGCCATCGGCTGAACACCGTGACCACCAGCGGTCGTGACCACTAGGGTCCCGGCATGGGGACGTGGTGGCTCGGTCCGACGGCGATGGTGCTGACCGCCGTCGTCGCGCTCGGTTGCGTCCTCTCCAGTCGGCCCCGGCGGGTCGGTGCCGTCATCGCAGCGACGGTGATGGTGCTGGCGATGGTCGACATGGCTCTGGGTCACGTCCTCTTCGCCCCGGTGGTGTGGGCGGGCCTCCTGGTCACGCTCGGGGTGGTCGTGGTCGCCCTGCCGCGAGCGGGTGACGATCACGCGAGCTGGCAGCACGGTCTCGCCCTGGTCGCGGCGGCGGTGATCGTGATCGTCTCGCCCCACGCGGCGCCGACGGTCGGTGGCGCCGGCCATGCCGGCCATCTCAGTCCGGTGGGTCTGCTCGGCGGCTGGGGTCTGGGTCTGGCGGTGGCGCTCGCGTACGCCACCGTGGCCCTGCTGCCACTGCGCCGTACGCCGTCGGCTTCGGCTCCCGGGCCCGTGGCGGTGGGTCGGGCTCACCTGCTCCAGGTGGTCACGACGACCGGCTGCCTGGCCCTGATGGCGGTCGCCCCGAGCATGGCGTGACGGCGGAGTCGACTCACGGCAGGACCTGCGGCGGCAGGTAGTGCTGGGCGGCGGCCGGCGGGTCGGAGAACGCCAACGCCGTCTCCTCGATCTGCTGGTCGGTGCGGGTGAGGCGCCCCTGGTGCTGACGCAGGTGCTCCTCCCAGGACCCGACCTGGAAGACCTCCACGTAGCGTTGGGGATACTCGGCGTCGTGGTAGAGCTCCCACCGGGTCGAACCACTACGCCGGCGAGAACGACGAAGCTCCTGCATGGCCGCCAGGTAGGCGGACTGCTGCTCGTCGTCGACGGTGTAGGTCACGGTGATCAGCACCGGCCCGGTCGACGGGGGTGGCTCGACGGCCACCCGGGCATCGGGCCAGTAGATGGCCGCCTCGTTGCTCAGGTGGCCGGTCTCCGGCAGCCGCCAGAACGCGCCGGCGAGCGTACCGACGAGCACGAGCGCCGCGCCGGCGACGAAGGTCCACCAGACGCCCACCTGGTCGGCGACCTGTCCCCAGACCACCGACGCGAGGGCCTGCGACCCGGTGAAGATGACCAGGTAGACCGCCAGCGCCCGAGCGCGCACCCAGCCCGGCAGGAAGACCTGCAGCTCCGCGATCAGGGTGGAGATCACCGCCGCCCAGGCCATCCCGGCCACCACCAGCGCCGCCATGGCCAGGAAGAAGACCGGCACCGTGACCACCACGACCAACGCAGCCGCGTAGAGCGCGGTCGAGATCGCCAGCAAGCCGTTGCTGGACAGCGTGTCGCGCAGTCGACCGACGGCCAGCGCGGCGATCACCGCGCCCACCCCGAGAGCGCCGAACAGTGCGCCGTAGCCCCCGGCGTCCACCCCCAGTCGATCCCGCGCGGCCAGCGGCAGGAGGGCCCACAGCACGGAGGCGGGCACGATGAAGAAGATCACCCGCACCAGGATCCGTCGCACCACCGGCTCGTGCCGGACGTAGCGGGTGCCGGCCCGCAGAGCCGGGATGAAGCGCTCCCGAGTCGGACGCGGGCCCGGGGGCGGTTGACGCTTCCAGACCAGCAGGACGACCGCCAAGAAGACCACCGACAGCGCATTCAGGGCGAACACGTGCCAGACCGCGCCGACGGCGATGACCACGCCGGCCAGCGCCGGACCGATCGAGCGACCGACGTTGACGCCGACCATGTCCAGCCGGGTGGCCGCCCCGACCTGGTCGCGTCCGACCAGCTCGGGGATGACGGCCTGCCAGGCGGGCAGCAGTACGGCGCCGCCGACGCCCAGCAGGAAGGTGAACAGCAGCATGACCGTCGGCGTGGTCAGTCCGGTGGCGGTCAGAGCGGCCAGGATCGCGGCCACGGCGAACACGTACACCTGAACCGTGAACATCAGCCAACGGCGGTCGAAGACGTCCGCGAGCACGCCGGCCGGGAGGGCGAACAGCATGATCGGCAACATGGCGGCGGTCTGCACCAGCGCGACCATCCCGCCGGCACCCGGGCCGTTGACCAGCAGCCACTGCGCTCCCACAGTCTGCATCCAGACGCCGAGGTAGGCCACCAGGATCGCCGGCCACAGCCACCGGAACCAGGGGTTGCGCAACGGCGCCCACGGCGAGGTGTCGATCGTGGCCGCGTCGTCGCTCGGGTCAGCGCCCTCGGATGCCGTCTCCATGTCCCCTTCGACTCCTCGGTCGGCGTCGCCGTGACCGGCGACCTCCTCGGTGCTTAGGGTGCCATCAGATCACCGCACCGCCGAGCAAGGGAGCAATCGTGCGCTGGAAGTCGATCATCGTCGGGATCGTGGCCCTGGTCACCGCCACCGGGGGCGGCCTCGTCGGCCCGCGCCCGGCCGAGGCAGCCACGGCGACCTTCCCGAAAGCGGAGAGCTGCGCGGACTTCCCGGCGTTCTGGCAGACCTGGAAGCCGATGCCCACGGTGCTGTTCGCCGACGAGACGCGCTGGGTTCCGCAGGGTCTGGCCTACGACCCGAGCCGCAAGTGGCTCCTGGTGTCCTACTACGACGGCCGGGACGGGATAGCCGCCTCGACGAAGTACCGCTCGATGCTGACCGTCAGCAGCCTGGCCGGCACCCGGATCAAGACGATCTTCTTCCACACCAAGGACGTGCCCCGGGGCGGTCACGCCGGTGGACTCGCGGTCGGTCGTGGGAACCTCTACGTCGCTACCACCGAAGGCAAGCCACGCGTCACCCGCATCCCGCTGAAGACCATCGCCAAGGCGAAGAACACCGCCACCCTGCCGAACTCGCCGACCTACTCGACCGCGGCAGCCTCGTACGCCTCGTTCCACCGGGGGCGGCTGTTCGTCGGTGACTTCGAGAGGGACCGCGTCTACCGCTACGACACGACCTCCAAGGGAGCCGTGATCAAGAAGACCCGGGTGGCGTATCCCACGCCCACCCTGGTGCAGGGGTTGGCGGTCACCGACAACCAGTTCGTGTTCAGCCGTTCGTACGGCCGGACCAGGTTCAGCTACCTCACCGTCGTCGACCGGACCACCTGGTCGCAGCGGTCCAGCGCGATGCCCAACATGTCGCAGGGTCTCACCTGGGCGCCGAGCTCGGCGACCAGTGCGACGCCGAACCTGTACGTGCTGTTCGAGTCCGGATCGACGGCCTACGGTGCGGGCGACGACGACGGCGCAGCCACCTGCCGGACGCACCGGCTCTACCAGAAGCCGCGCAGCGACATCCTCTGATCACGCATTACCGGAGTCGGCGGTGGTCCAGACCTGGTGGGCCCAGTGGCGGTCGCCGAGCAGGAGGGCGCCTTGGTCGGTGGTGACCGCGATCAGTCCGTCGGGTGATCGCCACAGGTAGGTGCCGAGATCGGGTTGTCGGGCCTGCCAGGTGCGCCGCGACCCGCTCCCCCGGCGTGGGCTGGGTGTCGGGGTCGTTCGCGTCGTCGGCCAGACACTCCGCAACCCGGTTCACCAACGCCAAGAACGCGGTCGCGTCGCCGGCGACGACCCGGGCGACCAGCGTCCGCAGACCGTCGCAGGACTGGGTGGCCCGCACGTCCCGTTGCGCCGCCGCCCGGGCCCTGCGCTGCTGGTACTTGCTTGAGAGAACTCATGATCAGACGTCTCGCTCAGGCCGCGGATCTACGAAGGACGGCACTCGATCGACCTCCCGTCAGTGCGTCGCCCAGACTGCCGTGACCCTCGTCGAGGGCCACTTTGCCGCGACGACCCTGCGACCGGTCAGGAGATACTGCCGGACGTGACCGCACCCGACGATGATCAGCTTCCCCCGCCGGCCTTCAGCCCGGAGAGCGCCGCTCAGCTCATCCGGATCGGCGGCAACCTGATCACCGCGCTGCAGGACTATCTCGTCGCGGCTGCCACGGTGCGCAGCCGGGAGGACGACGAAGCCACCGACGACGCGTACGCCCGGGTCGTCCAGGCCATGGCGGTCTTCGACGCCGCACACCTCGACCACCTCGAGTACTCGGCACCGGCCGGTGACGTCGACGACCTGGAGTTCGACGACGAGTCCGACGACGGGGACGCCGAGGATGGTGGCGTCGCGGCGCGGTAGCGATCACGAACGCCGGGGCCGGGCCACCGGCAGCGATCACACCGGCCGCCGGATATCGTTCGTCGATGCGCTTCTGTGACATCGGCCCCCTCGAGGTCGAGGTCGACGGCGCGCGGGTGACCGCGCGGGGCGCCCGTCTGAACGCCGTACTGGCCACGCTGCTGCTGCACCTCAACCGGCGGGTGTCGACCGATCTGCTCCTGGACGCCGTCTGGGGAGAGGCCACCACCGAGAGCTCGCACAGCACGCTGGAGACCCACGTCTGGCGGTTGCGGAGGCTGCTGGAACCGAGCCGTGGTCGGGGTCAGGCGGCCAGCGTGCTGATCAACGACTCCGGCGGCTATCGCTTGCTCGCCCAGCCGGAGGAGGTGGATTCGGCCCGGTTCGAGCAGCTCGGTCTCGAGGTGCTCGACCTGGGGACCACCCAGCAGCCCGAACGTGCGCTGCAGGCCGCAGACCAGGCTCTCGCCCTGTGGCGGGGGGCTCCGTTCGAGCCGGTCGCCGAGCGACCCTGGGCCATCGGCCCGATTGCGCGCCTGAGCGAGATCCGGGCTCAGCTCCAGGAACGTCGGATCGACGCCATCCTGGGCGTCGACCGCCCGGAGCTGGCCGTCGGAGAGCTCGAGCCGCTGTTGGCCGACCAGCCGTACCGCGAGCGTCTGTGGTGGCTGCGAATGCTCGCGCTGTATGCCGGTCGCAGCGAGGACGCCCTGACCACCTTCCGCACCGCCCGTCGCACCCTGATCGACGAGGTCGGCATCGACCCCGGGGCCGAGCTGGTCGAGCTCCACCGACAGATCCTCGACCAGGACCCGGCCCTGCGACCCCCCGCAGCACCGCCGTCCGCGAAGCCCGCCCGTGAGGTCGAGATCCACCTGCCGCGCGCGCCCTGTGCTGGGACGATCCGGCGAGCTCGAGCAGGTCCCGTCGGCCCTCGCCGCCTCTCCTCTGGTCACCGTCGTCGGTGCGCCGGCAGCGGCAAGACCCTGCTCGCGGCGGCCGCGGCCCGTACCGCGGCCGCCGCCTACCCTGACGGGGTCTGGTTCGTCGACCTGAGCGTGGTCGAGCCCGGAGCCGACGTGGCCGCCGAGATCGTGGCCGCGGTGAAGATCGCGATGCCGGAGACGTCGACGCCGCTGTCCGTGCTCGCCGCGTACGGGACCGACCGCCGGGTGCTGCTGGTGCTGGACAACTGCGAGCAGATCCTCGACCAGGTGGCCGACGTCGCCGAGCTGCTGACCGAAACCGGCCAGCAGGTCCGCCTCCTCGCCACGAGCCGTGAGCCCCTCGGGATCGACGGCGAAGTCGTCATCACCCTGGGGCCGCTGCCGCTGGAGTCCGAGGCACCCGACGGCGACCAGACGCCGGGAGGTCCGGCGGTCGCCCTGTTCCTGGAGCGGGCCAGGCTCGATCCCGCCACGGTGCCGGCCGCGGACCTCACCACCATCCGCCGGATCTGTGCGGCGGTGGACGGCATCCCGTTGGCGATCGAGCTGGCGGCGGCCCTGACCACCGCGTACGCCCTCAGCGAGATCGTCGACCAGGTCGAGCGCGACCCCGGTCAGCTGTCGGCGATCGGACGCGGTCAGGCCCGGCACCACCAGACGCTGTCCACGGCCATCGAGCGCAGCCACCGGCTGCTGTCCGCCGAAGAACGTCTGCTGCACCGCCGGGTCGCCGTGCTGCCGGGCGCCTTCGGTGGGGACTCGCCGAAGCCGTCGTCGGACCCGAGCTCCGCGGCCACGTGCCCGGGCTGCTGGCCAAGCTGGTGCACCGCTCGCTGCTCACGGTGACCCACGAGGACGGCGGGCAGGCCCGCTTCGCGCAGCTGGCCCCGGTCCGCGCCCACGCCTTCCGATCGCTGCGGTCCGCCGACGAGGTCGAGCTGGCCGAGAACCTCCGGGACGACTGGTGCCTCGCCCTGGCGCTGTCCCGACCGCGGCTGGGTCGGGTCGAGGAAGCCGACTGGTATGCCGAGCTGGACGACAACCTGGCCACCGTACGGGCGACCCTGCAGCGGCGGCTGGTCGTGCGACCCGATGCGGTGGGCGCCGCGATCAACTCGGCCACCCACCACCAGGCTCGCCGCGTCGGCAAGCCCTGGCCGCGCAATCCGCTGACGTCCGAGCTGCTCGATCGGTGTCGCGTCACCCTCAGCACCGAGCAGTTCGAGCACGCCTGGGCGATCGGACCCACGCTCAG
>DATDBH010000005.1:0-7609 GCA_036524985.1 Microlunatus sp.
GTAGACCTCGGTGTGGCCCCGCTGACGGCCGAAGCCCTGCGCTTCGCTGACCGTCATCCCCTCGACCCCGAAGGACTCGAGGGCCGTCTTCACTTCGTCGAGCATGTGGGGCTTGATGATCGCAGTCACGAGCTTCATGCCGTCACCTCCTGGTCGTTGTTGGCGGCTTCATCCTCGTCGGTCCGGTGGGAGGTGCCGAACGTGGCCCCACGACCGATCGAGCCGAGCGGGTTGAGGTCGTAGCCGGTCTCCGCGTGCTCGATGCTGTCGATGCCCTCGAGCTCTTCCTCGCGGCTGACCCGGAAGCCGATGGTCTTCTCCAGCAGGAGACCGATCAGGTAGGTGAGCACGAAGGAGACGATCAGCACGGAGAACGCACCCACTGCTTGACGCCACAGCTGGTCGACGCCGCCACCGTAGAACAGACCGGTGCGCTCGTAGGAGATCGCGGCCGGCGAACCGGGAGCCAGCAGCAGGCCAACGGCCAGGGTGCCCCATAGGCCACCCACGAGGTGCACGCCGACCACGTCGAGGGAGTCGTCGTAGCCGAACCTGTACTTCAGGCCCACGGCCAGGGCGCAGAGCACACCGGCGATGGCGCCCAGGATGATCGCGCCGACCGGGCTCACCGAGGAGCAGGCCGGGGTGATCGCGACCAATCCGGAAACGACGCCTGACGCCGCACCCAGGGAGGTGGCGTGACCATCACGGAGCCGCTCCGTGAGCAGCCAGCCGAGGCTGGCGGCGCCAGTGGCGACCATGGTGTTCACCCAGACGACAGACGCCGTGTTGCCCGCGGAGAGCGCCGAGCCGGCGTTGAAGCCGAACCAGCCGAACCACAGCAAACCGGCGCCGAGCATCACCAGGGTCAGGTTGTGCGGCCGCATCGGGTCCTTCTTCCACCCGATCCGCTTGCCGAGCACCAGCGCGAGGGCGAGGCCCGCGACACCGGCGTTGATGTGCACCGCGGTGCCACCGGCGAAGTCGATCGCGCCGAGCTGGTTGGCGATCCAACCGCCGGTGTGGGTGATCACGCCGTCGTCACCGGTCAGCGTGAAGTCGAACACCCAGTGGGCGATAGGGAAGTAGACGACGGTCGCCCAGATGGCGGAGAAGATCATCCAGGTGCCGAACTTCGCCCGGTCGGCGATGGCACCGGAGATCAGAGCGACGGTGATGATCGCGAACACGGCCTGGAAGGCGACGAAGGCCATGACCGGGTAGGTGGCCGACGGGTCATCGGCCATCAGGCCCTTGAGGCCCAGGTACTCGACGGGGTTGCCGAGCAGGCCGGCGCCGATGTCGTTGCCGAACGCCATCGAGTAGCCGTACAGCACCCAGAGGATGGAGATGAGCGCCAGCGCGCCGAAGCTCATCATCATCATGTTGAGGACGCTCTTGGCGCGGACCATGCCGCCGTAGAAGAGCGCGAGACCTGGTGTCATCAGGAGCACCAGGGCCGCCGATGTCAGGATCCAGGCGGTGTCGCCTGAATTCAGTTCGAGTGGAGTCATGCTTCTTCTTTCGGTGAAGGAGGCTGGACTGGTGGTGGAAACCCCGGCACGGCTGGATCCGGTGGACGCGCGAGGTTAGAGAGCACTCTGGTCGATGTGTGTTGCGGGAAAAGGGCTGCAGGTTACGAGCCGGTGACAGATGTTGCTGTCGTGTGACAAGCGCATTTCGACGGCACCCGCACGTCATAGGTTCACCTCTGGCCGAAGTGGGGACGGGACGTGAGGACGCTCCTCCGTCTCAAGTACAAGGGAGCCATCAACGCGTACAAGGACGTCACCCTGACCGACCCGAGCTTGACGGTGCGTTCGTACAGCGGTTCGTCAGGCAGCCATGAAGCTCAAGGTGAGGCAGCAGTGGAACGAGGGCACCTGCTCGCTGAACCCGACCATCGGCGTGGGATTCCCGCGGCAGATCAGCGTCTCCGTGACGCCCTCCTGCGGCAAGCGCAAGGTAGCGAACCGGAGCACGACCTACACCAAGACGTCGAAGAGCACGCAGTACAACAGTGGGTCACCCGCGTACTTCGAGAAGAGCGTCCGCGTGAACATGCTCTGCTTGACCCCCGATGACCGAGGTGACCGCTTATCGGGGCGACGATTCCGACAACTTCAAAGTTGACGATGCCCGCGGTGTGCCTGCCGCCGAAGTGATGCCGACGAAGTGATGCCGCCGACGTGATGCCGGCAGTGTGGTGACGGACGGCTTCGATAGTCTCGCTAGCTGTGACTTGGTTGGTGACCGGCGGGGCCGGCTACATCGGTTCGCACGTGGTGCGGGCGTTCCGGAACGAGGGCATCGACTGCGTGGTGCTGGACGACCTGTCCAGTGGCCACCGGGGTTTCGTGCCGGAGGACGTGCCGTTCGTGGTCGGCTCCCTGGTGGACCGGGCGGCGGTCGACGAGGCGCTGGATGGGCGCGACGTCAGCGGTGTCGTGCACCTGGCCGGCTTCAAGTACGCCGGCGTCTCGGTCAGCCGGCCTCTGCACACCTACACCCAGAACGTCACCGGCACCGTCGTGCTGCTGGAGGGAATGGCCGAGCACGGGGTCGAGCGGATCGTCTTCTCCTCCAGCGCAGCGGTGTACGGCACCCCGGACACCGAGCTGGTCACCGAGGCGAGCCCGACCCGGCCGGAGTCGCCGTACGGGGAGTCGAAGCTGATCGGGGAGTGGTTGCTGCGCGATGCGGCCAAGGCCACCACGTTGGCCCACACGTCGCTGCGCTACTTCAACGTGGTCGGCTCGGGCACGCCGGAACTGCGCGACACGAGCCCGCACAACCTGTTCCCGATCATCTTCGACCAGCTGGTCGCGGGGAAGATCCCGTACATCAACGGCGACGACTACCCGACCCCGGACGGCACCTGCATCCGCGACTACGTGCACGTCGCGGATCTGGCCACCTCGCACGTGGCCGCGGCCAAGGTCCTGGAGGCCGGGGGCGAGCTGGAACCGGTCTACAACCTGGGCAGCGGCGACGGGCTGTCGGTGCGTCAGATCATGGAGGCGGCCGCCCGGGTGACCGGGATCGAGTTCAGCCCGGCGATCGAGGCGCGTCGTCCGGGGGATCCGGCGATCATCGTCGCCGAGGGTCGACTGGCGGCCCGGGACATCGACTGGCAGATGCGACACACCGTCGACGAGATGGTGCGCTCGGCATGGGAGGCCCGCGAAGCCGCGCAGTGAGGCACCGGACCGGGCAAACCCGGTCTTGATCTATATAAGTAGATACGAATATAGTGACGGCCATGGAGATCACCGGAGACCCGATCACCCTCGTCCGCGCCACCGACCGCCGCGTCGTGCCCACGACGGTGGACAACCTGCCGGCGCGTGTCGTCACCGCCGGCCGGACGTACGCCGCCGAGGTCGCCGACGTCTGGGACGCCCTGACCTCGGCCGAACGGCTGCCGCGCTGGTTCGCACCGGTCAGCGGCGACCTCGAGCTCGGCGGGCGCTACCAGGTCGAGGGCAATGCCGGCGGCGAGATCCAGGCGTGCGAGCCGCCGCACACCTTCGCGGTGACCTGGGAGTTCATGGGCGCCACCAGCTGGGTGGCCGTCGAGCTGACCGAGGTCGCCGAGGGCACCCGTCTCGAGCTGCGCCACACCCAGCACACGGACAACGACTTCTGGACCCAGTTCGGCCCGGGGGCCACCGGCGTGGGCTGGGACCTCACGCTGCTCGGTCTCACCCACCATCTCGACGGGGCACCCGACGTGGACCCGGCCGCGGCGGAGGCCTGGTCGCTGTCGGCGGAGGGCCTGGCCTTCTCCACCGGCTGCGCGGAGGGCTGGGCGCAGGCCGACATCGACGCCGGCGCCGATCCGGACACCGCCCGAGCGGCCGGAGCGGCCACCGGCGCGTTCTACCGGGGCGAGTCGGCCTGAGCATGCACGTCCTGGACGTGCTCGGCGAGCCCGTACGCCGACGGATCCTGGAGCTGCTCGGCCCTGCCGAGGTCGCGGCGGGCTCGGTGGCGGCCGTCCTGGCCGACGAGCTGGGCTTGTCGCAGCCCGCCACCTCCCAGCACCTGAAGGTGCTGCGGGAGAGCGGTCTGGTCACCGTACGCCCGCTCGGCACGTCCCGTCTGTACCGGATCGACCGTGATCGGCTGAGCGAGGCGGCCGCCTGGTTCGACCAGTTCGGTGACCCGTGGCAGCAGCCGCTGGACGCCCTCGAGACCGAGCTGGCGCGCGGTCGACGCGAGCGTCGGACGTCGGCCGACGCGCGGGGGGAGCGCGCGCAAGGAGATGTCGGCTGACCCCGGGCCTCGCGGCAGAATCGAGCTCCCTTGGGAACGACCGAGCGTGGTTCGCGCTCGAGTGACGCGACGAGAGGGTGATTTTGCCGCGAGGAGACTCGCGGTGCTGTGGTCGACCGACGCCCGCTACCGCAGCCGGTCCCGCAGCACCGGCCAGGTGCCGGCGAAGCCGGGATGCAGGTCCAGCTCGGTCACCTGTGACTCCGGCACCCACCGCAGCTCGGCGGACTCCTCCTGCGGAACGAGGACGACGGCCTCGACCAGCGTGGCGAGCACCGTGATGTAGGACCAGCGGCCGTGATCGTCGACCAGTTCGCCGCTCACCCGGAGCGAGTCCCTGCGGATGCCGGTCTCCTCGCCCGCCTCGCGCAGAGCCCCCTGGGTCGGCGACTCGTGGGAGTCTCGCGCGCCGCCGGGGATGCCCCAGGTGTTGCCGCTGGCGGTCCAGGCGGCCCGGTGCTGCAGCAGGATCCACGGCTCGTCGCCGCGCCGGCGATCGGCGAGCAGCAGTCCGGCGGCCCCGTACCGACCCCAGTGCCGGTGTCCGAGATCGCAGCGGACCCAGCCGTTGCCGTCATGCTCCACGGCTCGAGTCTGCCCCCCTCGGCCACTCGGACACCCGCACGTCACGGACTTCGAGATCGAGCGCGGTCTCGAGGGAGCTGGCGGCCGGCGCGAACACCGCCGCCGGCAGCGGCCGGTGGGGCGGCAGCATCGTCACCTCCAGCCGGACCCGCCGTCCCGTACCGACCGTCTTCCAACGGGCCACGATCCGGCCGTCGCTCAGCACCGTCGGGGCACAGACGGCGTTCTTGGCGTTCCAGACCAGGGCGAGCTGCTCAGGTTCCAGGAAGCGCAGCCGTCCCGGGCCGGCGTATCCCATCAACAACCCGTCGAACTCCGCCAACAGTCGGATCCCGGAGCCGGAGCCGGGGAGCTCGGTCGTGGTCGAGAACTCGTCGTCCAGGTCCAGCATCGGCTGCCCCTCCGGACCCTCACCGCGGATCACACGGTCGGCCAGGGTCGCGAGGGCGCGTCGCAGCGGGGTCTTGCGGATACCCAGGTAGAAACAGAGATCGTCGGACGTGACGGGCCCGTACGCCCGCAGGTGCCGCTCCACCATGGCCAGCACCGCCTCATCGAAGGTCGACTCGGGCAGGTCAGGCAGAGCGATGCGGGCGGACCGGCGCAGGATGTCGGTGCGCTTCTGCCAGGCCGAGTCGGGTGGACGCCGCAGCAGCCCGGCCTGACCCCAGAGCAGGAACCGCACCTGATCGACGCGGAGGGCCAGGTCCGGGGAACCCGCCAGCATCAGCTCCCGGGCGTACGCGACCAGGTCGTCCCAGGGCAGCCAGTCAGCGGCGCGTGCTTCCACGGCAGCCAGGAGGGCGCGTGCCTCCTCCGCCGGCACCTTGGTCTGGCTGGCCAGGAACTCCACCCGACCCTCGCGGGCGATCCGCTGCGACCAGCCGAACTGCTCCCGTCCGCTGGTGAACACGGTGCCCCGCAGGGTGCTGGCCTTGACCAACTGGTGGCTCTCGAACAGGTCGACCAGATCGGCGTACGCCGCGCCGGGGAGTCGGGCGGCGATGGTGGCGAACGGGGCCCGGGGCACCTGGGACTGGATCGGGGCGATCCGGTCGACAAGGTCGAGCACCGCCGCTGGGGTGGGTCGGGCAGACGCCTCCAGCCGCTCCGGGAACTGGCGCCGCAGGGTGGACAACCGCAGGTCGTCCTCACTCCACCGCCGCATGGCTGGCACCCTATGACCCATGACACGACCTGTCCTCGACACCTTCGCCCTGACCGGAAAGAAAGCCCTGGTGACCGGGGGTAACCGCGGGATCGGGTACGCCCTGACGCAGGGGCTGGCCGAGGCAGGAGCCTCCGTGGTCTTCGCCTCGCGGAACGCCGCGGCGAACGCCGAGGCCCAGCAGCGGCTGGCCGGCCAGGGTCTGAGCACCGTGGCCCTGACCGGCGACATCACCACCTCGGCCGACACCGTGGTGCAGCACGCGGTGGACGCCCTCGGGGGGCTCGACATCGTGGTCAACAACGCGGGCATCTGCTACCACCGGCCGGCGCTGGAGGTGCCCGACAGCGAGTGGGACGACGTGTTCGACCTCAACGTGAAGGCGCTCTGGCAGGTGTCCCGGGCTGCGGCCCGGCACTTCCGCGGCAACGGCGGCGGGGCCATCGTCAACATCGGCTCGATCTCCGCCATCATCGTGAACCGGCCGCAGTGGCAGCCGGCGTACAACGCCTCCAAGGCCGCCGTGCACCAGCTGACCAAGTCGTTGGCGGCGGAGTGGGCGCCGTACGACATCCGGATCAACGCGCTGGCGCCCGGCTACATCAAGACCGAGATGGCACCGGTCGACCGACCGGAGTTCAAGGCTCGCTGGATCGACGACGCTCCGCAGCAGCGCTTCGGCCTGCCCGAAGAGCTGGCGCCGGCCGTGGTGTTCCTGGCCTCCGACGCGTCGCGGTTCATGACCGGCTCGGTGCTGGTGATGGACGGCGGCTACACCGTCTACTGACGTTGCTGGTGCCTAGGTGTGGGTTGGTCACCGACTACGGTGATCAACCCACACTCAGCAGCGACATCGCTGCGCTAGGCTGACCCCATGCATCGCCGAGTGCTCCTTACCTAGCCGCGCAGCAACCAGGTCTGCGCGGCAGCCCCTCGTGCCGAAACCGGCCGCAGGGGCTTTTTCATGCCCGGCGACCCCGGGTCAGGAGCACGACGTCCGAGGAGAGACATGACTGAGCAGATCACGCCGACCGTCGACGAGTCGCGTGAAGAGCACCGCTACGATCCAACCGCCGCGCAGCAGCGCTGGCAGGCGTACTGGGCCGACAACCAGACCTTCGTGCCGGCCGACGACGGCTCGGCCGAACGGCGCTACGTGCTGGACATGTTCCCGTACCCCTCTGGCGACCTGCACATGGGCCACGCCGAGGCGTTCGTGATGGGCGACATCGTGGCCCGGCACCTGAAGCTGCAGGGCTACGACGTGCTGCACCCGATCGGCTGGGACTCCTTCGGACTGCCCGCCGAGAACGCAGCGATCAAGAACGGCACCCACCCGGCGGAGTGGACATACGCCAACATCGAGACCCAGGCGACGTCCTTCCAGCGGTACGGGCTGAGCTTCGACTGGAGTCGACGCCTGCACACCTCCGACCCCGAGTACTACCGCTGGACCCAGTGGCTGTTCCTGAAGTTCCGGGAGCGCGGGCTGGCCGATCGCAAGGCCTCCTACGTCAACTGGTGTCCCGACGACCAGACCGTGCTGGCCAACGAGCAGGTCGTCAACGGGGCCTGCGA
>DATDBH010000006.1:0-18239 GCA_036524985.1 Microlunatus sp.
GTCCCGCTGGATCAAGCGCGGCACGCTGGGGATGGAGCCGGCCGAGATCGCGGCGCTGGCCGAACAGCGCGAGGCCATCTTCGCCGGCATCGCGGAGGGCGTCATCGCCCTGGACACGCACCACCGGATCACGGTGGCCAACGCACCGGCGATCGCCCTGCTGTCGCTGCCGGCCGACCCGGTCGGGGCCAGCCTGGACGAGCTGGCGATCTCGGGTCGCCTGCGCGACGTGCTGACCGGGGTCGACGGGGTGGAGCCGGACGCGGTGGTGATCAGGTCGGGGCGGGTGCTGGTGCTGAACCGGATGCCGGTCAGCCGGGCCGGGCAGACCCTCGGCTCGGTGACCACGCTGCGCGACCGGACCCCGCTGGCCGAGCTGGAGCGCGAGCTGGGGGCGTTCCAGGGCACCACCGACCTGCTCCGGGCCCAGGCGCACGAGTTCGCCAACCAGCTGCACACCATCTCCGGCCTGATCCAGATCGGCGACTATGACGAGGTGGTGACGTACGTGCACACCCTGGTGGCCAGTCGAGCCGCGGTGGACCTGACCGTCGCCCAGCGCGTCCAGGACTCCTCGGTAGCCGCCCTGCTGGTGGCGAAGTCTGCTCAGGCGGCCGAGCGACGGGTGGAGCTGAGGGTCGGCCCCGGCACCGCGCTGGAGGCGCTGGACCCCCGCTCGTCCTTCGACGTGGCCACGGTGATCGGCAACCTGATCCAGAACGGCGTGGATGCGGTCACCTCCGTGCCGACGGCGGACACGCCACCGGACGGGCCCATCGGCTGGGTGGAGGTCGACGTCCGGCAGACCGACGACGTGGTCGAGGTCGTGGTCCGCGACTCCGGTCCCGGGGTGGCCAGCACCATCGCCTCCGAGGTGTTCGAGCACGGCTTCACCACCAAGGCCGCCCGGGACGGCGAGCGCGGCATCGGGCTCGCGCTCATCCGGCGCATCTGCCGCACCCGCGGAGGTGACGTCGAGGTCCGCGACTCCGAGAGCGGCGCGGAGTTCGCCGTCTGGATGACGGTTCAGCCGGCGCCGGAGAGAGGAAGACCATGATCACCGTTCTCGTCGTCGACGACGACTTCCGGGTGGCCCGGATCCACAGTGCGTTCGTGGACCGCATCGAGGGCTTCCGCACGATCGGCGTGGCCAACACCGGCCAGGAGGCGATCCGCCTGGCCGTCGCGCTGGTCCCCGACCTGATCCTGCTCGATCTCTACCTGCCCGACGTCTTCGGGCTGGACGTGTTGAACCGGATGCGGGTGGCCGGAGTCGAGGGCGACGCCATCGTGATCAGCGCCGCGAACGAATCGGAGACGGTGGAGCGGGCGGTCAAGCTCGGCGTCGTGAACTACCTGCTGAAGCCCTTCACCGCCGACGATCTGCTGCAGCGTCTGACGCACTACCGGGCGAACCGCACGGCGCGACACCCGAAGACCCTGTCCGACCAGGCGGCCGTCGACCAGCTCTGGGGACGTGGGGAGGGTGGTCGGCCCGAGGCGCTGCCGAAGGGGCTGAGCCCCGAGACGGCCGAGCTGATCGTGCAGGCCCTGCGAGCGACCGAGGGTGAGCTGTCGGCCCAGGAGTGCGCCGATGCCGTCGGCATCTCCCGGGTCAGTGCGCGACGTTATCTGGAGTACTTCGCCGGGCAGGGGACCGTCGTCGTCAGTCTGCGGTACGGCGTGGTCGGCCGACCCGAGCGCCGCTATGGCGTCGCCACGCCCGGCACCCCGCCGCCCCGACCCGCCCGCTGACCCCCAAGCCCCGGGCCGTGCGTCAGCGGGGTGGGATGGTGATGACGCGCGTGGGCGTGACCATCCGGTGGACGGGGAGGTCCCAGGAGTCGGTGGGAACGACTTCGAGCACCTCGTCGTCGTTGAGCAGCAGCCACGTCGGCCGCTCCGGGCGCGCGGCGCGGGCCCGGTCGTACCAACCGCCGCCGCGGCCGAGCCGGTGACCGTCGGTGTCGGCTGCCAGGCCCGGCACCACCAGCAGCTCGACTGCGGCCAGCGGGTCGTCGCCCAGCGGCGGAGTCGTCGGCTCCAAGATCCGGGAGCGTCCCTGCCGCAGGGCGTCCGGTCCCGCGTAGGCCGCCCAGGCCGGCTCGGGCAACCAGGCCCCGGCTCCGTCGGTGAGGACCGGCAGCAGCACCTCGATGTCGTGGGCCACGGCCCAGGCGACCAGCCGCAGGGTGTCCGGTTCGGAACCGGCGGAGAGATAGGCCGCCAGCCGTCGGACGGGCCGGGTGGTCAGCTCCTCGGTCAGTCGGGCGAACCGCTGCTCGTCGTCGTGCCGGCGGCGATCCGGGGCCCGGGCCGCGCGCCGACGGCGGACGGCGTCGCGGAGCAGCTGCTTGGCCCCGGCGATCGCCAGTGCATCGACAGGTCGAGTCACCGCGTCATCGTAGGCGCGCCGTCGGTCCGAGGAGGCCCGAGAGATCAGGCGGTCGGCCGGGGCACGACGGTCGAGCCCCGCAGCACGAGGTGGGTCGACAGCCTCTGGTGCTGTTCGTCGAGGCCGTCCGGACCGTCCACGGTGAGGGACAGCGCCGCGCGCGCCGCCGCCTTGCCGAGCTCGGCGACCGGCTGGGCAACGGTGGTCAGATCGAAGAGCGGGGCGAGCACGTTGTCGTCGAACCCGAGAACCGAGATGTCCGCCGGCACCCGCAGACCGGCACGCTGCAGCGCCGGGATCAGACTCATCGCGACCTCGTCGCTCTCGGTGACGACCGCCGTCGGCAGTGACGTGCCGGTGAGCAGCTGCCCGACAGCGAGCTGGCCGACTTCCGGGCCGCCCCCGGTCGCCTCGACGGTGACGTGGAACGTGTCGACCGGATCGCTGTCGTACGCCCGGTTGTGCTCCTCGACGGCTCGCTGCACCCCGTCGAACCGGCGCGCCGCACTGAAGGTGAAGCCCTCCGGGTCTCGGGTGGTGACGTAGGCGATCCGGCGGTGCCCGAGGTGGATCAGGTGCCGCACTCCCGCCGCGGCCGCCGCCGCGTCGTCGATGAAGACGCACGCGCTGCCCTCGACCTGCTGATTGAGGTAGACCACGGGCACGGAGAGCTCGGCCAGCCGCCCGTACTCCTCGGCAGTGAGCGTGAAGGAGGCCACGATCAGCGCGTCGACGTTGCGCTGGGCCGGCAGCGTGGCGAAGAAGTGTGACCGGTCCTCCGCGCTCTTCGTGCTGTAGATGACCAGCTCCTGACCCGCATCCCTCAAGGTCGCGTACGCCGCGTCGAGCACCGAGGAGTTGAACCAGGTGTTGAGCGGTCCGCTCACCAGCAGACCGATCCGCCCGAGCCGTCCCGTCGCCAGGGCCGAGGCCGTGCGCGAGAGCGCGAAGTCGAGCTGGTTCGCCGCCTGGCGTACCCGTTCCCGGGTGCTGGGGGAGATGAGCGGTGAGTCTCGCAAGGCCCGCGAGACCGTCGATGTCGAGACCCCGGCAAGCGCCGCGACATCGTCCATGGTGGCGGGCGATGCGGTCGTGGTCACGGGCCAATGGTGCACCCTGCGAGGGCGTCGTGCAAGCGATTGCACGAATTCTCCGTTCTGTGAGGGACGGCACACCACGGCAGGAGGCCAAACGCCTATCGGTCGAGGCCCGGAGCAACGTAGTCTGTCGTGCAAGCGCTGGCACACCCGGTGACCAACCGCGCCGATGACCGCCGAAGGCCACTCATGACCGACCTCACCGTCCTGTCCACCGACTCCCGGACCGACGCCACCTGGTGGCGCCAGGCCGTCGTCTACCAGGTCTATCCGCGCAGCTTCGCCGACAGCGACGGTGACGGCCTGGGGGA
Source organism: Microlunatus sp. (assembly GCA_036524985.1). Lineage (GTDB taxonomy): Bacteria > Actinomycetota > Actinomycetes > Propionibacteriales > Propionibacteriaceae > Microlunatus. The sequence continues at coordinate 3,804 of DATDBH010000006.1, forward strand.
CATTCCCGGTCTCACGTCCCGTATTCCTTATCTGGCCGGCCTCGGCGTGGATGCGATCTGGCTCAGCCCGTTCTACCCCTCGGCGCTGGCCGACGGTGGCTACGACGTCGCCGACTACCGCGACGTGCACCCGCAGCTCGGCAGCCTGGACGACTTCGACGACCTGGTCGCGGCGTCCCACGGCGCCGGCCTGAAGGTGATCGTCGACATCGTGCCCAACCACACCTCCGACCTGCACCCGTGGTTCACCGAGGCTCTCGCCTCCCCGCCGGGATCGCCGGCCCGGGAGCGCTACATCTTCCGTGACGGCAAGGGCCCGGACGGCTCCCGGCCGCCGTCGGACTGGATCTCCCACTTCGGTGGCTCCGCCTGGACCCGGGTGCCCGACGGCCAGTGGTACTGCCACCTGTTCGCCCCCGAGCAGCCGGATCTGAACTGGGACAACCGCGAGGTCCGCGACGACTTCCTCCTCACCCTGCGGTTCTGGTCGGACCGGGGCGTCGACGGCTTCCGGGTCGACGTCGCCCACGCCCTGGCCAAGGACCTGTCCGAGCCGCTGCGCAGCAAGCCGACGCTGGAGGACCATCCCTCCATGCCGACCGACGGCAGCGACCCGCTCTATGACCGCGACGAGGTGCACGAGATCTACGCCGAATGGCGTCAGGTCTTCGACTCCTACGACCCGCCCCGCACCGCGGTGGCCGAGGCGTGCGCGCCCTCGTCGCGGCGCGCACTGTATGCCCGCCCGACCGGTCTCGGGCAGGCCTTCAACTTCGACCTCTTGGCCGCCGACTACGAGGCCGGGACGTTCCGCGACGCGATCACCTTCTGCCTGAGCCAGGCCGCCGCGTCGGGGTCGTCCTCGACCTGGGTGCTGTCCAACCACGACGTGGTCCGGCACGCCACCCGCTACGCCTTGCCCAGCGGCACGAACCTGGACGAGTGGCTGATGTCGGACGGCAGCCTGCCGCGTGCCGACGAGGAGACGGGTCTCCGTCGGGCCCGCGCCGCCACGGCGCTGATGCTCGCACTGCCGGGATCGTCGTACTTCTACCAGGGTGAGGAGCTGGGCCTGCACGAGGTCGCGGACCTGCCGGCGAACGCCCTCCAGGACCCGATCTGGCTGCGTACGCAGAACGTGAAGAAGGGCCGGGACGGCTGTCGCGTGCCGCTGCCCTGGCACCACGAGGGCAATGCCTTCGGCTTCAGCACCGGGCATGCCTGGCTGCCTCAGCCGGCCGGCTTCTCCCGTACGGCGGTCGCCGCCCAGGAGGGACGGTCGGGCACCACGTTGGAGTTCTACCGCGAGGCGCTGCGGGTCCGCCAGCAGCTGCAGACCGCCGAGGAGCTGACCTGGCTCGAGACCGACGACCCGGACGTCCTGCACTTCACCCGCCCCGGCGGCTGGCACTGCCTGAGCAACTTCGGCTCGACGCCGGTTCCGCTGCCCGACGGAGTGGTACGGCTGAGCAGCGGTCAGCACCAGGCCGGCGTACTGCCGCCGGAGACCACCGTCTGGTTGACCGAGTGGCAGCCGCTCGACTGAGGGCTCGAAGACGTCCGGTCCGGTTCCGCCTCGTACGGTGAGGTCATGGACTACGTGAAGCTGGGTAGCACCGGACTGGACGTCTCACCACTCTGTGTGGGCTGCATGACCTTCGGCGAACCCGACCGAGGGCCGCATCCGTGGACGCTGCCTGAGGAGCGGAGCCGCCCGCTGATCCGGGCGGCGATCGAGGCCGGCATCAACTTCTTCGACACGGCGAACGTCTACTCCGCCGGCTCGAGCGAGGAGATCGTCGGTCGGGCTCTGGCCGAGTACGGAAACCGGGACGAGCTGGTCATCGCCACCAAGGTCCACGGCCGGATGGGCGACGGGCCGAATCGGGCCGGGCTGTCGCGCAAGGCGATCTTCGCCGAGTGCGACGCCAGTCTGCGCCGGCTCGGGCTGGACTACATCGACCTCTACCAGATCCACCGCTGGGATCGGGCGACGCCGATCGAGGAGACCCTGCAGGCACTGAGTGACCTGGTCGACGCCGGCAAGGTGCGCCACCTCGGCGCCTCGTCGATGTATGCCTGGCAGTTCTCCAAGGCGCTCTACCTGCAGCGGATCCACGGCTGGCACCGCTTCGTCACCATGCAGGACCACTACAACCTCCTCAACCGTGAGGAGGAGCGGGAGATGTACCCGCTCTGCGCCGACCAGGGCGTCGGGGTCATCCCGTGGAGCCCGCTGGCCCGCGGTCGACTGACCCGGCCCTGGGGTGAGGCGACCAGCCGGTCGGAGACCGACACGTTCGGGAAGACCCTCTACGACGAGTCGACGGACCGGGTGATCGTCGAGCGGGTCGCCGAGGTGGCGGCCGAGCGAGGGGTGTCTCCGGCTCAGGTCGCGCTGGCCTGGGTGTCGGCCCATCCGGTGGTCACCGCACCGATCGTCGGTCTGGGCAAGCAGTCCCACCTGGATGACGCCCTGGCCGCGCTCGACCTGGAGCTGACCGCGGAGGAGACGCAGCGGCTCGAGGAGCCCTACGTTCCGCACCCTGTCATCGGCTTCTGACCCCCACCGAGTTGTCAGACGGGGTGGTTGTTCGAGCGACCACCGAGTCTGACAAGTGGGGGCAGCGCCGGGGCTTGACCCTGACGTAGCGTCAACGTTCACGATGGGAGCATGACCGATCCGGCTCCCGACCTGGCCAACCCGCCCCCTCGTACGTCGCGGGCGTCGCTGCCCCTGTTCGTCGCGGCAGAGGCGTTCTCGCTGTTCGGGAACTCGGCGATCGCCATCGTGCTGCCGTGGCTGGTGCTGACCCGGACCGGCGATCCGGCCGTCACCGGTCTGGTGGCCGCCGTCGCCGCCCTGCCGGCGATCCTCGCGGCCCTGGTCGGTGGCTGGTTGATCGACAAGGTCGGCCAGCGTCGGATGAGCGTGCTCGCCGACTTCGGGAGTGCCATCTCCGTGGCCGGGTTGGCCGTGGTCGATCGCGTCTTCGGCCTCGACCTCGGCTGGTTCATCGCGCTGGGCGTCCTGGGCGCGCTGTTCGACGTGCCGGGCATGACGGCCCGGGAGACGCTGATGGGCCGGGTCGCCCGGACCAGTGGGGTGTCGTTGGACAAGATCGCCTCGCTCCGGCAGGCGGTGTTCAGCCTGGCCTTCCTCGGTGGTCCGGCCCTCGCCGGCGTGCTGCTCGCCGTTCTCGATCCGATCCAGGTGGTCTGGGTGACGGCGGGCTGCTCCCTCGCCGCCGGGATCTGCATGCTGATCCTGCCGCTGACCGCGCCCGAGGTGGCGACCGCGGACACCGCCGACATCGGCGGGATGGCCACCATCCGAGGCAGCGCCCCCCTGCGGGCCATGCTCGTGGTCGGCTTCGGCAGCGCCCTCGTGGTCGCTCCGCTGCTCGGGGTCCTGCTGCCCGCGCACTTCAACCGGCTGAGCGAGCCGACCTGGTTCGGCTTCACCATGTCGGCGTTCGCGGCCGGCTCCATGATCGGCGCCATCCTGTACGCGGTCATCGCCTCCCGGTCGCGGCGGGCGGTCTACGTCGGCGGGTTGCTGCTGCAGACGCTCGGGATGGTCGGCTTCACCACGCTGCACGGGGTCTGGCCGGTGGCGATCGGTGCGGCGCTGGTCGGGATCGGTGGGGGGCTGTTGTCGCCGGTGTTCCTCGTCTTCTTCACCGAGCAGGTCGCCGAGTCCGTCCGAGGTCGCGTGCTCGGTCTGTTCAACGCCCTCGCGCTGATCGCCTCGCCGCTCGGGCTGGGCGCCATCGCGTTGGCTCTGTCCGTCACCACCTTGGAGGCCGCGGCGACCTGGTTGCTGGCAGCCTGGGTGCTCGTGATGGTGTACGCCTTCCTCAGCAAGGGGATGCGGACCTTCGCCGAGTCGCCGGCGTCGGGTTCGCCCTCACCGAGATCGGTCGTCGCGAAGGCCGACCGTGCTGACCATTAGTCAGCTCGCCCGCTACGTGGGGGTCAGCGTCCGTACGGTCCGGCATTATCACCAGCTCGGCCTGCTGCCCGAGCCCGAGCGCGACGGGTCCGGCTACCGCCGCTACGGCGCCGACGACGTGATCGCCCTCAAGCGGATCTGCACGCTGGCCCGGGCCGGGGTGCCGCTGGCCCGGATCTCGGGGTTGCTGGAGGCCGAGACGGAGGAGTTCGCCCGCGCGATCGCCGAGGTGGACAGCGAGCTGGAGACGCAGGTGGCCGATCTGCGCCAACGTCGAGCCGATCTCGCCCAGCTGCCGTCGGCCGAGCGGCTCTGCATCCCCGCCGAGGTGGCCGAGATCCTGGCCTGGGAACGCGAGATCGGTCTCAGCGAGACCTCGGTCGAGATCGAGCGGAACAGCTGGATCCTGCTGTCGGCCGCCTACCCGTCCATGCTCGAGGCATCGCTGGCGATGAAGCGGACCTGTCTGGCCGATGAGGAGTATCGCGAGCTGGTGCTGGCCATGGATCGGGCGATCGACTGGGATCGTGACGACCCGCGGCTGGTCGAGCTCGCCCGGTTCAGCATGTCCGTGCTGGAGCGGCTCTATCCGGCGGAGCTCGCCCACGCACAGGCGGCGGAGTGGACCGGCACCGACGACGTCACCGTTGGTCTGCTGAACGAGCTGAACGAGTACACCTCCCCGGCGTGGCAACGGCTCTACGAGCTGGTCGGCGAGCTCACCCGAGAGCGCGGCTATCCCGACTTCTGAGGCTGACCGGGACGTGACCGCCAGGCCGCTCGACCCGAGCCTCCGCCACCGCTCGCGCCACCCGTCCTAGGGTGGGGATCATGCCTTTGTTCGGCCGCAAGAAGACCGAGGACGCTCCGGTTCGCACCGCCTGGGACCCGCTGCCGCTGCCTCCGCCCGCCCGGCCCGACGGGCTGCGCACGATGGAGGACCACTGCGCCTACCTGCTGAGCTGCATCGACGAGCTGCCCGCGTTCGGTCAGCAGCTGCTGGACGCGGTGGATCTGGCGAGCTGTGAGGAGATCGTCTCGCCGATCAGCCTGCCCGGGTTCGACAACACCGCGATGGACGGGTACGCGGTCCGGGCCCAGGACGTGGCCACGGCTTCACCGGACGACCCCGTACGGCTGCCGGTCGTCGGCGAGGTCCCGGCCGGGCAGGCCGCCCCGCACCGGCTGTCACCGGGCACCGCGATGAAGATCATGACGGGCGCACCGATCCCAGCGGGCGCCGACGCCATCGTGGCCTACGAGTCCACCGACCGGGGCGCGGCGGACGTCGAGGTCTACGTCCCGAGCGAGGTCGGGCAGCACATCCGGCGGACCGGCGAGGACGTGGCCGCCGGCCAGCGGGTCTTCAGTCCGGGCGATCTGCTCGGCCCTCGCGCCATCGGGTTGCTGGCCGCCATCGGCCGGGACACGGTGCTGGTGCGGCCCCGTCCCCGGGTGGCGGTGATCGCCACCGGCTCGGAGCTGGTGGAGCCCGGGCGTCCGCTGCCGAGTGACTACCAGATCTATGACTCGAACTCCTACCTGCTGGCCGCCGCGGCGCGTGCGGCCGGGGCGCAGGTCTTCCGGGTCGGGCTGGTCAGCGACGATCCCGAGCGGGTACGTGAGCTGATCGCCGACCAGCTGGTCCGGGCCGATCTCATCCTCACCACCGGTGGAGTGAGCCAGGGTGACTACGACGTGGTCAAGGCGGTGATGCCCGAGCTCGGCGCCACCGAGTTCGTGGCTGTCGCGATGCAGCCGGGCAAGCCCCAGGGTTTCGGCCTGATCGGCAACGACCGGATCCCGATGATCATGCTGCCGGGCAACCCGGTGAGCGCGTTCGTGTCCTTCGAGGCGTTCGCGCGGCCGGTGATCAGGAAGCTGATGGGGGTCGCGCCCTACACCAGGTCATCGGTCAAGGCCCGGGCCACGCACGCGATGAGCTCGACGATGTCACGCCGCCAGCTCGCCCGGGGCATCATCAGCCACGACGACGACGGGAACCGGCTGGTGTCGCTGGCCGGCGGCCATGGGTCCCATCTGGTCGGTGACCTCTCCCGGGCGAACGCGCTGGTGATGTTGCCCGAGGAGACCGACCTGGTGGCCGCGGGGGAGCAGGTCGAGGTGTGGTTGCTGAGCGAGGGTCTGTGAGCGATGTCCCCGTGGGCCCTGTCCCGGTCAGCGATGGCCCGTCCGGTTTGACTCACCTGAACGCCTCCGGTGAGGCGCGGATGGTCGACGTCTCCGGCAAGGCCGTGACCAACCGGACGGCGACAGCGGCTGGCAAGGTGCTGCTCTCGCCGGCGTGCGTGGCCGCACTCCGGGACGGTACGGTGCCCAAGGGCGACGCCCTGGCCGTGGCCCGCATCGCCGGCATCCAGGGAGCCAAGCGCACCCCGGACCTGGTCCCGCTCTGCCATCCGCTGTCGATCAGCGGAGTGGAGGTCTCGATGGTGGTCGTCGACGACGGGGTGGAGATCACCGCGACCGTGAGAACCACCGACCGTACGGGGGTGGAGATGGAGGCGCTGACCGCGGTGTCGGTCGCCGCCTTGACCATGATCGACATGATCAAGGCGATCGACAAGCTGGCGGTGATCACCGATATCCGGGTGATCGCCAAGGCCGGTGGCCGCAGCGGCGACTGGGTGCGCCCGGACACCTCGACAGCAGCGGACGCATCGAGGTGAGCGAGCCCATCGGCACGGCCCTGGTGATCACCGTCTCCACCCGTGCGCACGCCGGGGTCTACGCCGACGAGTCCGGACCGATCATCGCGACCGCGTTGATCGACACCGGCTTCATCGTCGACGGACCGCAGATCGTGCCCGACGGCAAGGCGGTGGGCTGGGCGCTCCGGGATGGCGTGGCGCACGGCTACGACGTGATCATCACCACTGGAGGCACCGGGCTGTCGCCCAGCGACGACACCCCGGAACAGACCAGACCTCTGTTGGAGAAGGAGATCCCGCATCTGGCCGCCGCGATCACCGCGCACGGAGTGGAGAAGGGAGTGCCCACCGCCGTGCTCAGCCGTGGACTGGCCGGTCTGGCCGGGACGTCACTGATCGTGAACCTGCCGGGCTCGCGCGGCGGTGCCGCCGACGGGATGGACGTGTTGAAGCCGCTGCTGCGGCACGCCGTCGGCCAGGTACGGGGCGGCGACCACCCGAGGCCGGGTCGTTGATCATGGGGTTGACCGGTCGGGAGCAGTACCGGGTGCTCGGTCGGCACGGCTTCGGCCCCGGACACCACTGGCCGGTGACCTTGCAGTATGCCGACATCGAGCTGGCGCCGATGAAGGTCCGCTACCAGGGCGAGTGGGAGCGGGTGCGTCGGGAGAACGCGAGCTGGCTGCGTCCGTGGGAGGCGACGCTGCCACCCGGCGCCCAACCCGGGCCCGCCAGCTACCCCGCTCTCGTGCGGGCGCTCGGCCGGCAGGCCAAGGAGGGTCGGCTGTTGCCCTGGCTGATCTTCCTGCTGCCCGAGAACCCGCGGCGGCCGCCGCAGCTGGTGGGACAGCTCACCGTCAGCGGCATCGTCGGCGGTTCGGCGGCATGGGGTCAGGTCGGCTACTGGGTCGATCAACGGGTGGCCGGTCGGGGCATCGTGCCGACGGCGGTCGCGCTGGCGGTCGACTACTGCTTCGACGTGCTGCGGCTGCATCGGATCGAGATCGCCATCCGACCCGAGAACACGAAGAGCTTGCGGGTGGTGACCAAGCTCGGCTTCCGACCGGAGGGTCTGCGGCCGCGCTACCTGCACATCGACGGCGACTGGCGTGATCATCTGGTGTTCGCCCTGAACGCCGAGGAGGTGCCGGGCGGGCTGCTGCAGCGCTGGTTGCACCTGCGGCCGCAGGGCCCCTGACCCCGTCGAGCCGGCGCGGCCGGTCAGGCCGTGAGGTTCTGGATCCCCACCTGGCCGGCAGCCACCAGCCGACCCTGGGTGTCGACGGTCTCCACCCGCCACACTTGGCGTGACCGACCGCGGTGCAGCGGACGCGCCGTCGACACGAGTCGATCGCCGGTCCTGCTGGCCCGGAAGAAGTCGGTGGTGTTGGTGCTGCCGACCACGTGACCCTGCCCACCGAGCCAGGCGGCGGCCGCCACACTGGCCAGGGTCTCGACCACGCTGCAGTGGACACCGCCGTGCAACAGCCCGTACGGCTGCAGCAGCGCGTCCGTCACGGTCCAGGACGCGATCAGCTCGTCGGAGGATGACTGCGTAACCGTCAGCCCGATGGCGTTGGCGAACGGTCCCAGATCCTGCAAGTCGTCCAGGGTGGGGGCAGACTTCTCCGGCGTCGACACTCGGTCACTGTAGGGCAGGGCACTGTAGGGCAGGGTCAGTGCTCCGCAGGGTCACTGCAGGAGAGTGTCACCGCAAGACAGCGTCACCGCAAGACAGCGTCACTGCAGGACAGCGTCACTGTTGGGCAGGCCGTAGCGGCCTGCGATCTCACGGCGGTTCGGGTGGTCGGCTGAGGTAGCGGTGTCCGGTGGGGGTGGTGGTCGAGACGGTGTGGGTGTCGGGGTCGATCAGGCGGATGGTCCAGCCGGGCATCTCGCGGACGTGGTTGCCGCGTTCGCACACGCCGCGCCCGTTGGTCGGTGTGGTGGGTCCGCCGTCGTGGTGGCGGTGGATGTGGTCGAGGTGGCGGATCGGGGCGTCGCAGTAGGGGTCGCGGCAGGTCCAGTCACGCCAGCGGATCAGCTCGGCGAGCCAGCCGGTGAACCGGCGCCGCCTGGGGTCGAGGTCGACGACGAGCTGTCCGCCGTGGCGGGTGGGGCGGGTGAACAGTCGCCGCCACCAGGCGCGGGCTCCGGCGTTGCCGAGGAGCTGGCGGGCGAGTCCGGCCGGGATCGGTCCCCAGCCGGGGATCTCGGCCGGGGTGGGATCGTCGGGGTCGATCAGCGCACCGAGCGGCAGCTGGATCCCGACCTCGACCCCGACATCTTCGGCGGTGTCTTGACCGGTGAGGCGGGCGACGAGGGTGTCGGCCATGATCTGGCCTTTCGACCTCAGGTCACCGTCGGCTTTGGACTGGGTGGCGGCGGCCTGCAGGGCGGCGAGGCAGGCGACGCCTTGTTCGACCGGCAGGAGTCCGGTGAGGAGGCTCATGGTGTCGGGTGCCGCCCGCAGGGTGACGCGCCGGTCACCGCGGGCTTTGCCGGCGCGGGCCATCGCGGCTGCGGGGTCGGCGGCGGAGGCGAGCCGTTTCGTGGTGGCGGCGGCTTCCCTCGTCCCCATCCCTTCGGGTCGCCGCGCAGCGAGTTGGGCATCGACGCTCGTCCGGGTGGGCCGGTCGAGGTGGGAGACCTGTTCGGTGATGACGCGGGCGGTCCAGGCGCTGAGGTCGCCGCGGCTCAGCAACGTGAAGGTGTGGGGCATGTCGAGGACGAGGTCGCGAGCGGTGTGCAGCCGGCGGGTCCCTTCGGCCGGTGACACCCGGCACGCCAACGCGATCTGGTCGGCGATCCCTCGCCCGATCGCCCGCGGATGCACCCCGAGGCTGATCTGCGCCGCGGTCTGAGATTTCGCGAACGCGACCATCTCGATGGCCTTGGCCGCCTCCACCGAGGACTGCAGCCGTTCCAGCACGGCGATCCGGTCGATCCGCTGCGCATCCCCGACCGGATCGGGATGTGCCGGGTCGTATGCCAGCGACCGCAGCCAGGACAGGGTGTCCTGCAGCCGTAGCGCCACAGCATCCGGTGGGGCCGGTTCGGCCGCCTCGATCACCGGTGCTGCTGACATACCTGCACGCTAGACGAACCCACTGACAGTTCCTCGAACACACCTTCGAGAATCAGAACTCGATCAGCTCCGCCGCGGGGAACTCGTCGAACGAGCCGTCCTCTTCGGTGGGAGCCAGCTCCAGGTAGCTGAGGAGGTCGTCGTCGATGAAGAGCAGTAGCGGAGCGCCGGTGCTGCTGGCCGAGAGCACGGTGCGGGACCTGTCCTGACGGAGACTGTTCCCGATCACGTCCCCGAGCTCGAACGACGGGCAGGTGGTGCAGGAGCAGCGTCCGACCGTGCGTGGACCGGGAACCTGGTCAAGCCAACGCCTCCGTCTCGAGGGGTCACCAGTTTCGGTGTCGGCGTCACCTGATCAGGGAGGCCCGCAGGAGCGCGATGGCGGCGTCCGCCCGAAACTGATGGGCGGCGTCGGTGATCACGAGATCGGGTGGCGCAACACCCAGCCCGCGCCACACGTCGCCCAGCTCCGCGTACGTCGCCTCAGTGGCGCCGATCGGAAAGATGGGGTCCTGCCGACCCGCCTCGATGATCAAGCGTCGGGGCGCGATCAGGGCGGCGATGTCGGCCATCTCGAACCAGGTCATCAGGTTCGGCACCGCATTGCAGATGCAGTGGGGGACAGCGCCGAAGCTGTCCTCGAACGAGCTGACGAAGGTCGCCACCACGGCGGCCGGGATCTGATCGTCGAGTGCTGCGGTGATCAGCGCTATCGCACCCCCGCCGGAGCCGCCGATCACCGCCACCTTGGTCGGATCGACGCCCGCGACGCCGCGGAGGGCCCGGACCGCGGCCATGGTGTCGGCCACCCGGCGACCGAGCACCGGGCGACCGATCAGCAGTCCTCGCATGCCGTCCACCTGGCAGGAGCTTTCTGCCGGCGGCACCACATCGGGCATCGGCGTCCGACGCCGCCCGAAGCTGATCATCTCCGGGCAGAGCACGGTGAAACCGGCCTCGACCAGCTTGTGCGCCAGCCCGCCGTGGAAGTCTTCGGCTCCGGGCGGGGCCACGAGGTCGTCGATCCCGCCGCCGTGCCCCGCCACCGCGACCACGGCGACGTCTCGTCGTCGGGAGGTCGGCGGGGTGAGGAGCCAGCAGGGCAGGTCGCCGTCATCGGTGGTCAACGTGATCATCTGAAGATCGGTGTCGCTGTCGATGATCAGCAAGGCTTCGGAGGGCTCAGGGGGCAGCGCCAACAGCTCGCTCAGCCGGGCCGCCGCCGACGCCCGCCAAGCCACGAACTCGTCGGCGGCGCGCGGATCGGGGTGTCGATCGCGTCGGGTCTGCGCGGCCCACCCCACCGCCGGCTCCGCGACCGGGTCACCGCCGCCCACTCCAGCTCGCATGCTGATCATGGTGCAGAAAGCGCTTGCTCATTGTCAAGGAAGCGTTTGCGTCCCTCCCTGTCGCGGAACCATTCCGAGCCAAGACAGAAAGGTGTGTCGGATTCGGCGACACACCGACGCGGGTCGTGAGCCGAACCACACCGGCCCCATACGGTGCGGGTGTGGGTACGACCGGTGTGATCTTCGGAGCGATTGCGATCGCGTGGCTGGCCTATCTCGTGCCCCATTTCGTGCGCAAACGAGATGACGAAGCCGTCGTGGACACCGAGGACCCGGCCGAGCGGTTCGCCGGGTCGAGGCGAGTCGTCCAGCACGGCACCGCACCGCTCCTGGACCAGGACCTGTCGGAGATCGGGACGTACGAGGTCTCCACCCCCTTGACGCGGCGTGCCGCGGTGGCGGATCTGCGGCGGCTCGAGACCGTGGCGGCCCTGAGGCGGCGGCGGGTGCTGCTCGCGCTGATGGCTGTTCTGAGTCTGGTGGTCGGTCTGGCCGGCGCCGAGTTGATCCCGTGGTGGTCGACCGCCATTCCCGGTGGCCTGGTGGTGGTGTTCTTCGGCATCTCACGGTTCAGCGTGATCGCGATGCGCCGGAATCTGGACGTCCGCTACCGCGACATCCAGCGCGGAGGCGACGAGGTCACGGTCTTCATGAACCGGGCCAAGGTCAAGGCGGCAGCCTCACCCGCCAGCCCGGTCGCCGACGAGACCGCTGAGGACAACAAGGCGCCCGGGGTGCTGTGGGACCCGGTGCCTATCACCGTGCCGACGTACGTGTCCAAGCCGCTGGCCCCACGAACGGTGCGCACGATCGACCTGTCCGGCCCGGCCGTGACGTTCGTCTCCCCGGGCCAGCACCCGGTCACCGCCGACGCTCCGCCGGCTGCACCGACCACTGCCGGCGAGGTCGCCGAGGACGGCTCCGGGAACGGCGAGCGGCGAGCGGCGTCCGCCTGAGGTGGTAAAGTCTGCGGCTGATCCGCACGGCTGGTCCGGCTCAGGACCGACCGACAAGGGTCAGTCGAGGGGCTATGGCGCAGTTGGTAGCGCGTCTCGTTCGCAACGAGAAGGTCAGGGGTTCGAATCCCCTTAGCTCCACCCCGCAAAACCCGCTCTCACCAGGCCAAACGCTGACCGCAAGGTGAATAACGTCACGGTCATTCCGGCTCGACCCTCCGTTGTGTACCCCCGGCGTGCCCCAGTGCGTTCAGACGGGCCAATCCGGCCTGGTCAGAGGCACTTCCTAGATGGTGCAGATACAGGTTCGTGGTTGCGATCGAGGCGTGCCCCATCCACGCCTGCACGGTCACCGGATCGACCCCGCGCGCCAACCACAGACACGCTGCCGTGTGCCGCAGATCGTGAATTCGCCGACCCTCGCCGACCACGGGCCAGTCCAACGTCCGCTTGAACGCCGTCGCATGCAGCTGGTGGCCCGTGTAGGTCACGAACAGGTGCAAGTCGGCCTCCCGACTCGCTGCCATTCGCCGCACCATCGGCAGAATCCGATCCGCCACCGGCACCCTCCGAGACTTCCGCGACTTCGTCAGCTTCACCGCCACACCCTCAGGCTCGGCCACCTGCACCACCAAGATCGGCAACGGCACCTCCACGAAGTCGCGGACCCGGAGCCCCCGCAGCTCCGACCACCGCAACCCGGTCCACGCAGCGATCAGCAAGATCTCCGCCAGCCGCACACTCCGCTTCCGCGCGGTCTCGTATACACGCTCCAGGTCCGCCTCGCCGAACGGGTACATCTCCGCCCGTGGCTCCGACGACCGCGGTACCCGTGTCCCGGTTACCGGGTTGACCAAGATCATCCGCTCCCGCACCGCCCAGGCGAAGAAGGCCGACAATGAGTCACGGAACCGACGCACGGACGCCTCGGCCAACCCACCGCGCACCAGCGACACCAGCGCACGCGATACCTCCCGACTGGTCACCGCTCCAACCGACAGCGCCTGGAGCGAGGTTGGTGCGAGCCGCTGGAGCGCTGCGTCGGCCACGTAGGTCTTTGCCGAGACCGTGTGCTTGCGCTCCACCAGCCACACCGGCAGCAGCACTCGCACCGTCGGCCTACCAGCCCGAGGATCCACACCACCGGCCAGCCCAGCCTTCTCGCGGGCAAGCCATGCCTGGGCCTCGCGCTTCGTGTCGAACGTCCGACCCCCTACATACATGCGGCCCGACTTCAATACCGCCCGGAACCGGCCCGACGGCTCCTTCCGGACGGTCATGACCCCACCCGCTCCAACCAGGCAACCACCTGAGTCCGCGCGTACCGAGGAATGTGAGACGACACCCAGATCACGGGCGGCCCCTCACCCACCTGACGCCAGCGCAACACCGTCGACGGATGCACCCGACACACACGAGCAACCTCCACCGTCGTCAGCAACAACGGCAACACCTCGGCATCAGCAGCCACCACCGGCGCCAGCGCCCTCGAACGGCCCATGATCAACTCCCGAGCCTCGCGTCGGACACACCGTGCACACGACGGCAGCAGTAGCACGAGCGGCGGAGCCACTCCAGAACCTCGTCCTGTCGATAGGCCCAACCACCGCCCACCGCATGACTGGAAGGACCGAACCCCCGGAGCCGCCACCGCCTGAGCGTATTGCGGTGCACACCGAGCACCATGCACACCTCATCAATCGACAACAGCGGCGGCAGAGCTGCGAACAGCGGGTTACCCGCCGCATCACCACTTGCCAAGTCTGGACTCTCTTTCATGATCGCTTCCCTTTCACTGTGGTCTAGTTCTCGGCCTCCCCCGGCTGATTCAGGAGGGTGGTCTCCGATCCGGGCGTCAAGGGCCTCCGCTGCGCTTCGGTCACACGTGATTCGCTGCGCTCACCCTTGACCCCCAGACCTACGACCACGAGGCGGCTGGTCATCCGGGGGAGGCCGAGGAATGGGCCCTGCCAGCACGCCTGGCACTCCGGGGTGTGGGTCAGTCGTCACGCGCTCTCGCTGCTGAAGCGGCCGCCAACGCCGCATCACCGGCGGTCAGCCATCCGATGCCGACGAACCGCCACGACCCGATCACCAGCGTCGTGTCGTCCTCGAGCTCGGCCAAGTCCGCATCGTCACCCACCCGCACCGGATCCCCTACAGGGAGAGGGCTCAGCTGGGAGCGGACATGATCGCGACGGGCCTGCCGTAGCCGGCCGAGGGTGGTCGAGTACCGCCGCGACTTCGACGCGAAATGGCCTCGGAAGCCGAGCATGTCGGCCCACCGCCCCAGCCCCCGGTACGGCCCATCTTCTGTCGTCGTGAGATCAGCTGCCAGCGCCCGCACCGCGACTGTGCCGACCAGCTTCTTCAGCCGCAGCAGATGCGTGTTGCCGGACTGGTCACCGACCAGGTC
>DATDBH010000007.1:0-2582 GCA_036524985.1 Microlunatus sp.
GACCTGGTCGGGCTGACCGGCTACGAGAACAACTTCCCCGACCAGCTCTCCGGTGGCATGCAGCAGCGCGTCGGCCTGGCCCGGGCGCTGGCCGCCGACCCCGACATCCTGATGTTCGACGAGCCGTTCAGCGCGCTCGACCCGCTCATCCGGCGTGACATGCAGAACGAGGTGATCCGGCTCCACAAGGAGGTCGGCAAGACGATGGTGTTCATCACCCACGACCTGGCCGAGGCGCTCAAGCTGGGTGACCGGATCCTGATCATGCGCGACGGCGAGATCATCCAGATCGGCACGCCCGACGAGGTCGTCGGCGCCCCGGCCGACGACTACGTGCGCGACTTCGTCAGCGACGTGCCCAAGTCCCACGTCCTGACGCTGAAGTGGGTGATGCGCGAGGCCAAGCCCGGCGAGGTCGACGCGACGAGTCCGGCGCTCCAGTCCAACCAGATCGTGCGCGACGCTGCCCGCGTGGTGCTCGACCACCAGGGCCCGTGCCGGGTCGTCGACGGCGACCAGCTCGTCGGCGTGGTCGACGACGAGGACATCCTGCGCGTCGTGGTGGCCGAAGAAGGACTGCAATGACGTCCGAGTCCGCGACCGACGTCCGGGACGCCACCGAGATCGCGACGATCAAGGAGCAGCTCCCCTACGTCGAGCAGCACAAGCCACGGCGTACCGGCCTGAAGCTTCTCGGCATCCTCGTCTTCTGGCTCGTCGGCTTCTTCGCCCTCCAGGGCCAGATGACCAAGGCGCTGGGTCTGCAGGACACCACCGAGCTCCACCAGAAGTTCAACGATGCCCGCGACTGGGTGCAGCTCGAGGGCGCTGACAACTGGCTCGTCGGCGGGGTGTTCGGCGGCATCTCCGACGCCCTCAACGCCATCGTCCTGTTCTTCCAGGAGCTCATCGCCATCCCGGCGTTCCCGCGTCCCGTTCCCGAGATCGGCTGGCTCGGGGTCATCGCCCTGGCGGCCTGGATCACCTACGCCTTCGCCGGGTGGCGCTCGACCATCCTGGTCACCGCCACGATGCTCTTCTTCGGCATCGTCGACCTGTGGTCGGACAGCATGGACACGCTGATCATCACGATGCTCGCCGTCGTGATCTGCATGCTGGTCGGCATCCCGGTCGGCATCTGGATGGCTCGCAGCAAACCCGTGTCGAACTCCGTCACGCCGGTCCTCGACATCATGCAGACGTTCC
Source organism: Microlunatus sp. (assembly GCA_036524985.1). Classification (GTDB taxonomy): domain Bacteria; phylum Actinomycetota; class Actinomycetes; order Propionibacteriales; family Propionibacteriaceae; genus Microlunatus. Next base: position 1,207 of record DATDBH010000007.1, read on the forward strand.
CGCCGTTCTGCTACCTGGCCCCGCTCGCCCTGTTCTTCGGCATCGGCTCGGCGTGTGCGCTGGTGCTGACGATCATCTACGCGCTGCCCCCGCTGGTCCGGATCACCGAGCACGGCATCCGGTCGGTCTCGCCGACGACGCAGGAGGCCGCCCGGTCATTGGGCCTCACCAGCGGCCAGATGCTCCGCCAGGTGCAGCTGCCGATGGCCCGACGGACCATCGTGGTCGGCATCAACCAGTGCATGATGGCCGCGCTCTCGATGGCCACCATCGCGGCGCTGGTCAACGGTCCCGGCCTCGGCAAGCCCGTGGTGTCCGCGCTCCAGACGCTCAACGTGGGTGCCGCCTCCGTCGCCGGACTGGCCATCGTCTTCATGGCGATCATGCTCGACCGCACCACGACCGCCGCGAGCGAGCGCGGTACCGGCCGGACCAACATCGGTTCCGCCAGCGGCATGGGGGTGATGCTGACCGGGGTGGTGCTCGAACGACTCCCACGCTGGGCCACCGAGGACGCCGGTCGCGGCCAACGGCTGCCACGCGTCACCACCGCGGGACGCTGGCTGCTGCTGACCTTGCTGTTCATCCCGGTCCTCGTCTGCGTCTACCTCTCCCGCCAGCAGCTCAACCTGGCGGAGTTCCCCGACGTCAGCGAGACGCCGGTGCTCAAGTGGATCAGCGGACCTGAGCTGACCCGCCTGATCAACGAGTTCACCGACTGGTTCGTCGGCAACGTCGACACGTTCACGTTCTGGATCAAGGACCAGGTCACCGTCTATCTGATCAACCCGCTGCAGGACCTGCTGTCGCAGTCCCCCTGGTGGGTGATGGCGATCGTGCTGCTGGCCGTGGCCTACGTGCTGGGCGGCTGGCGACCGGCGGCGATCACGGTGGTGTGCGAGGCAGTCATCCTCTGGACCGGCCTCTGGAACGACACCATGGTCACCTTGTCGATGACGCTGATCGCCACCGCGCTGGTGATGGTCATCGCCGTCGGCCTCGGTGTGGCGATGGGACGCAGTCGGCGGGCCGACCTGTCGATCCGGCCGTTCCTCGACGGGTTCCAGGTGATCCCGCCGTTCGTGTACCTCGTGCCTGCCCTGGCCCTGTTCGCCCCCGGGCGCTTCACCGCCATCATCGCCGCCACGGCGTACGCCGTCCCGATCGCCACCAAGCTGGTGGCGGACGGCATCCGCGGCGTCGCGCCGACCACGGTCGAGGCGGCTCGGTCGACCGGCAGCACGCGCTGGCAGATGATCTCCAAGGTCCAGCTGCCGATGGCGCGCGAGTCGCTGGTGCTGGCCACCAACCAGGGCCTCCTCTACGTGCTGTCCATGGTCGTCATCGGTGGCATGGTCGGCGGCGGCAGCCTCGGC
>DATDBH010000008.1:0-3900 GCA_036524985.1 Microlunatus sp.
CCGGGGTGACGGCGGAAGAGCCCCTCACTGAGGGCGCTCGCAGAGGGAGGCATAGGCCTCAACGTAGTCGTCGACCATCCGGTCTGCGCCGTAACGCGACTCCGCCACGCGGCGGACCGTCGCGCGGTCCAGCTCGGCCACGCGGGCCACCGCGGCGGCGGCTTCGTCGACGTCGGAGACGAGGAATCCGGTGACACCCTCGTCGATCACCTCGGGCATCGACCCGAGCGAGAACGCGACCACCGGCGTACCCGTGGCCATCGCCTCGACCACGGACAGGCCGAACGGCTCGGCGAAGGCGATCGGGTGCAGCAGCGCGTGGGCGGACCCGAGCACCTCGGCGCGCTGCTGCGGGCCCACCGAGCCGAGGTAGACGACCCGGTCGCCGTCGACCAGGGGCTCGACCTCCTCACGGAAGTAGTGCTCGTCGGCGACGAGTCCGGCGATCAGCAGCCGCCGCCCGGTGAGGACGGCGATCCGGATCGCGTCGGCGGTGCCCTTGTCGGGGTGGATCCGGCCGAGGATGACGAGATCCTCCCCACCGGTCGCGGAGAACGGCAGGACGTCGAGGTCGATGCCGTGGTAGATCGTGGCGAGGTAGTCCAGCTCCGGCACCCGGTCGGCGTCGGAGATCGAGACGAAGGCCGACGAGGAGGCCCGGTACGCGGGCAGGATCGCGGGGTCGGAGAACCCGTGGATGGTGGTCAGCAGCGGGGCCCGGCAGTGGGCGGCGAAGGCGAGCGGCAGCCAGTCGAGGTGGTTGTGCACGAGGTCGAACTCGGCCGAGCGAGCGAGGGCGTGTGCGACGTGCATCGCCTCCCAGACGCGCCCGTCGAGGCTCGCGTCCTCGGCGTACGGCCGCGGGATGACGCCGTCCAGGGCGGCGCTGGTGACGGAGTCGAGGGTGGCGAACAGGGTGACCTCGTGGCCGCGGGCCACCAGACCTTCGGCCAGCAGCCCGGTGACCTGCTCCCACGGCCCGTAGTGCCGCGGGGGCGTCCGCCAGGCGATCGGGCCGAGCAGGGCGATCTTCATGGGGCCGATCTTCATCACGGGCCGATCTTCACGGGATGGAGACGGAGAACTGCAGTCCCGCCCCGTTCAGGGCGAGCAGGGCCTGCAGGAAGGCCAGGGTGGACTCGGCGCCCTCGTTCTCGCTCACCCCGGTCGCCCCGAGACCGTCGTGGCAGCCACCTGAGGCGAAGTCGTAGACCGCCAGCCCGTACCGGTTGCGGCCCAGGAACCACTCGAAGGCCAGCACCGCCTGTGGCCCGTACCGGTGGTCGCCGGTCGACACCATGGCTTCGACCAGGGCCTCCACCAGCGCGGCCGCCTCCAGCGGCTGCTCGTCCCCGTCCTCGGTGACCGGTACGGGATGCAGCCGGAGCCGCCACTGGTTGCCGATCAGCCGTACGTTGTCGGTCTCGATGCCGCACTGGACCGCGTACCAGTCCAGCGCCTCGAGGCCGGCCCGCTGCCACTCCGGATGGTCCAGCCGGTAGCCGGCCGCGATCAGGGCCTGCGGCAGCCGCGCGTTGTCGTAGCTCAGCACTCCCTCGAACCAGCGCCAGTCATCACTGTGCGTGGCCGCGTACCAGTCGTACAGCCTCGCGGCCAGCTCCCGCAGCAGGTTCTCCAGGTCGGGCGACATCGCCTCGGCGTCCAGTCGAGCCAGACCCAGCACGGTGAAGGCGACCTGCCGCGGGCTGGTCGAGGTCGCCAGTGTCGGGGCCATCGCCTCCAGCAGACGCAGGCTGGGGCTGGCCTCGGGTCGGGCCGGGATGGCTCCGATCACCTCACCCAGCGCCCAGGCGGCCCGGCCGAGATGGTCGCCGTGGTGTTCGTCGTCGACCCAGCGGCGGTCGTAGGTCATGAAGTTGTGCATGCCGTCCGGCGCGGCGTCCCAGGCGTGCTGCAGGAAGGCGAGGGCTCGGGACAGCATCCGCGCATAGCGCGGTTCGCTGAGCTGGCGGTGCAGGCCCAGCGCGGCCACCGCCAGTCGGGCGACGTCGTCCACGCAGTAGCCGGTGGAGCGGTTCGCGACGATCCCGTTGGCGTGCTGGATGATCCCGACGTCGTCGACCAGGGTGAGCAGGTGGTCGGGGCGGATCGCCGGTGCCCGGACGGCCGGTGCGACCTTCTCGACGCCGGCCACCGAGCCGAGCTCGGCCGCCTCGGCCAGCACCTGGAGCGTGGCGGCTCCGACCTGAGGCCAGGCGAGGGCGGACCCGACCCGCCGGGCCTCGGTCCGGGCTCGTGCCAGCTCGACGGGGTGGTCGAGGAGATCGAGCACCGCCGCGGACATGGCCGCGGCGTCGTCGAACGGGACCAGCCGACCCGCGCCGGAGCTCAGCAGGTCCTCCGCGTAGTAGTACGGCGTGGAGACCACCGGGCAGCCGGCCGCGACGGCGAAGGTGAGGGCGCCCGACACGATCTGCTCGCGCGACCGGTACGGCGTCAGGTAGAGATCGGTGGAGGACAGCAGCACCGCCAGCTCGGCCTCGGTGAAGAAGCGGTCGAGGAAGTGCACGTGCTCGGTCAGGTCGAGCTCGCGGACGAGCCGCTCCAGACCCAGCCGATAGCTCTCACCCTCGGACTTGACCACTTCCGGGTGGGTCTGACCGGCGATCAGGTAGAGGACCTCCGGGTGGGCGGCCACCACGTCGGGCAGTGCGGAGATCGCGAGCTCGATCCCCTTGCCGGCCGAGATCAGTCCGAAGGTCGACAGCACCATACGGCCCTCGAGCCGTTCCAGCGCCACCTGGGAGATCCGGTCGTTCGCCGCTGGGCCGTTGGCCGCGTCGACCAGCACCGACGGGGCACCGTGCGGCAGCACGCGTACCCGCTCGGGCGGCACGATGCGGGCCTCCACGACCATCCGGCGGGCGGTCTCGGTGAAGACGGTGACCAGCGTCGCCCGGCGACAGAGGGCGCGGAGTGCCTCGGCCTGGCGGACCGACGGGGCCGACAGCACCGTGTGCAGCGTGACCACCAGCGGCTGGTCCAGCTCCTCGGCCAGCGACACCACGAACGCCCCGGCGTCGCCGCCGAAGATGCCGTACTCGTGCTCGATGAGGACGACGTCGGTGCCGCGGGAGCTGAGCGTCGCCGCCACCGCGGCGTAGTCACTGCGCACGTCCTGACGGATCGCGGCCACGACCTCCGGCTCGGCGACCTGCCGGGGATCTCGCAGGATGGAGACGATCTCGACCTGGGTGGAGGTGTCCGCCGTGAGCAGAGCGTCGCGGAGGTCGTGGGAGAACATCCCGATGCCGCACGGGCGGGGGGGATAAGTCGTGACGACAGCCACGCGCATCAGATCACATCGTCTCGACCTCTAGGAGACTCGCAGTCTCGCACGCGGTCGGCCGGTCGAACGAATACGGCGGCGGCCTGCGAGGGCCGCCGCCGGCTCAGTGTCAGCGGTGGGCAACGGCGCGGGCCGCGTTGACGATGCCCTCGCCGTACAGGCCGTTGTCGTCCGTGGTGCCCTGGCAGACCGCGTTGAACTCCGCCGGCCGTCCTTCGTCGGTGTAGATCTCGGTGCCGCCGGCCGGGCAGGCCGTGTCGGTGGCCGAGCCCTCCAGGACCCGCCGCACGGTGCTGGGGGCCAGGGACTTGTTGCCGCGACGGTCCTCGCGACCGTAGCGGTCGATGATCAGCGCCGCCACACCGGCGGCGTGAGGGGAGGCCATCGACGTGCCCTGCAGGTAGGTGTAGAACCCGCAGATGCCTCTGGCGTTGCAGTCGACGACGGAGAAGTCGTCGGTCGGCGTGCCGGTCTGGTCGGCCAGACCCTCCTCGATGGCCACGTCGAGCGGGAAGGAGGACAGGATCATGTTGCCCGGGGTGCCGTAGGTGGGGGTGCCGACACCGTCGCGGAACCACCCACCGGGGGCC
>DATDBH010000009.1:0-25963 GCA_036524985.1 Microlunatus sp.
CAGTGTAGACGACTCGAGACGTGCTGCAGCAAGCGGGTCCCCCAGCGGGCTCGCACCGCGATGAAGGAGTGAGTGAGACATGGATTGGCGCCACAAGGCTGCCTGTCTGGACGAGGATCCGGAGCTGTTCTTCCCCATCGGAAACACCGGACCCGCTCTGCTCCAGATCGAGGAGGCGAAGCAGGTCTGTCGCCGTTGCGACGTCCGAGATGCGTGCCTGCAGTGGGCCCTCGAGGCCGGCCAGGACCACGGAGTGTGGGGCGGACTGAGCGAGGACGAGCGCCGCGCCCTGAAGCGTCGCGCGGCACGCGCGCGAATTCGGACAGCCTGAGCTGATCCGGACGGCCTGAGCGGAGCGAACCGCTAGCGCTTCTTCTTCAACGGGACCTCGATGACGGCGAGGGTGCCGTGACTCTGCGGATTCCGGCCGAGCCGGAATTCGCCACCCATGTCCGACACCAGGGTGTTCACGATGGACAACCCGAGGCTCGGCGAGGCCCGCCAGTCGAAGTCGTCGGGTAGCCCGGCTCCGTCGTCGCTGATCTCGACCCGGAGCCGGCCGTCCCGCACCCCGGGCACGATCCGCACCTCACCCCGGGTGGCCAGGCCGTCCGCCGAGATGAGCCCGTGCTCGACGGCGTTCTGGCACAGCTCCGTGATGACCATCGACAGGTTCGTCGCCAGGTCGGCCGAGACCTCGCCGAAGCTGCCGATCCGCACCGCCCGTACGCCGTCGCGGGTGGCGGCCACGTCCACCACCATCCGCAGCAGCCCGTCGGCCACCTTGTCGAAGTCGACGACCTCGTCGAACGCCTGGGACAGCGTCTCGTGCACGATCGCGATCGCGGCCACCCGGGACATGGCGTCGTTGAGCGCCATCTTGGCCTCCGGAGCGGAGATCCGCCGGGCCTGCATCCTGAGCAGCGCCGCCACCGTCTGCAGGTTGTTCTTCACCCGGTGGTGGATCTCCCGGATCGTCGCGTCCTTGGTGATCAGCTCGCGCTCCTTGCTCCGCAGGTCCGAGACGTCGCGGCAGAGCACGATGGCTCCGTGCCGCTCCCGGCCCCGGGTCAGCGGCACCGAGCGGAGCAGCAGGTGCGCGTCGCCGGCCACTGCTTCCGCGCGGCGGGCGACCCTGCCCTCCAGCAACGAGTCGACGGAGTGGTCGGTCGGTCCCTCGGTGTGCGGCATCAGATCTCGGGTCAGGGACGCCAGGTTCTCGTCGACCAGGTCCCCGATCAGTCCGATCCGGCGGTAGGCGCTCAGGGCGTTCGGGCTCGCGTACTCGACGTTGCCGTCCGGGTCGAGCCGGATGAAGCCGTCGCCTACCCGGGGATTGATCGTCTGATCGGACAGGTCGGTGGCGATCGGGAACTCGCCGGTGGCCACCATCAGGGCCAGATCGGCCGCACTGTCGAGGTAGGAGTTCTCCAGGATGCTGGGGCTGCGGACCCCGAGCTGATTGGTGTGCTGCTCGACCACACCGATCACCCGGTCGCTGAAGCGCACCGGGATCGCGTGCACGTCGACCGGGATGCCGGCACTCAGCTTGTTGGCGCTGGTCTGGGTGATCTCGCCACTGACGAAGGCCTCGGAGACCAGGTGTTCCGGGGAGTAGGCGATGAGGTCACCGACGACGTCCTCCAGCAGTGCGGTGGGGCCGGTCGTCGGTCGGATCTGAGCCACGGCCCAGAACACGTTCTCGTCGTGGTCGGGCACCCAGAGCACCAGATCGGAGAAGGCGAGATCGGCGAGCAGCTGCCACTCCGAGAGGACCTGCTTCAGGCGCCGGTGATCGTTCTCGGAGAGGGTCGTGTGATCGGTGATGATCTCCGACATCGATGGCATGGACTGAACCCTAATGGGCCGCGGAAGGCACTCCGGCCGTCGCCGGTCGGGGCGTCGTACGCATTCGGACCCCCTGCTCCGTCATGGCAAGATAGAAGGCTGTGCCCCCGGTATCGAAGGAGAGAATCATGGGAAAGACGGGTCGGAAGCGTCGTGCACGCCGCAAGAAGGGCGCCAACCACGGCAAGCGTCCCAACGCCTGAACCGGTTGGCCGGTCAGCGGCTCGGCCCTGAGCCGAGCTGCTGACAGCCTTCAACCCAGCTGGTGTCGGGTCATCGAGATCTGCATCATGACCTTGGCGCGCAGGTGATCCGGGGCCACGTCCCCACCACAGCAGCGCGAGACCAGCGTCTTCACCGCCTGCTCGACGTCGAACTGCTCCAGACACGGCTCGCAGGCGGCCAGGTGCTCGCGGATCTGGTCCCCGCTGGCGTCGTCCAGCTCGTGGTCCAAGAACTCGTACACCCGGTTCAGGGTGTGCCAGCACTCTTCGTTCGTGGGCTCACTCACCGCCGGCCTCCCTCGTTCTGCGCCAGTCCGCGGTCCTTGGCGTAGGACGCCAAGAGGTTCCGCAGCTGGTTACGCCCCCTGTTGAGCCGAGACATCACGGTCCCGATGGGGGTACCCATGATCTCGGCGATCTCCTTGTAGGAGAAGCCTTCGACATCAGCCAGGAACACCGCCAGCCGAAAGTCCGGCGCCAGCTGCTGCAGCGCCTCCTTCACGTCCGAATCGGGCAGGTGCTCCAGGGCTACGGTCTCGGCCGACTTGAGCCCGGACGAGGTGTGCGACTCCGCCCGTGCCAGCTGCCAGTCCTCGATGTTCTCCCCGTCGGCGATCTGCGGCTGCCGCTGTTTCTTGCGGTACGAGTTGATGTAGGTGTTGGTCAGGATCCGGTACAGCCACGCCTTCAGGTTGGTGCCCGGCGTGAACTGGTGGAAGGACGCGTAGGCCTTGGCGTACGTCTCCTGCACGACGTCTTCCGCGTCGGCCGGGTTGCGGGTCATCCGCAGGGCCGCCGCGTAGAGCTGGTCGATGTAGGCGAGGGCCTCGGACTCGAAACGGGCGTGTCGCTCTTCGGCGGTCTCCGTGGGAACCTCGTCGACGAGGCCGGTGGGGACCTCTTCGGCGAGCTCGCCGGCGGCTACGGGGCTCTTGCTGGTCGGGAGGGTCATCACGTACGAGCGTACCGGCGCCGGCTCACCCACGCGGTGGCGCATCTCGGGGCGCTCACACACGGCTGCGGTCATGGTCATGTCAACGCGGCAGCGGCATTCCTATTCCCGTGGTCGGGCCCCGGCGGCCGAGGGACTCTCGTCGAGCACATCGGCGCCGTGTTCCTCCGCCGACGAGACCGCCGCGACCAGCTCGACCGCACTGGCGACCACGAGGGCCCGCAGATCCGCCGGGCGGAACTCGGCCCGGGCCGGCGTCTTGAACCCGTGGTCGGCACCGGGCAGCGGCACCACGACGACCTGGTCGCTCCCGCCCGCCGCCGCCAGGTCGGCGCTCAGCTCGGCCGCTGTGCCGAACGTGTCGCGCGTTCCCTGGAGAACGAGCCGGGGCACGGTCGGCCCCAGCAGCTCCGGCAGCCGGGACCGATCGGGGCGACCGGGCAGGTGCAGCGGGAAGGCGAGACAGAGCACGCCGGCCACGCCCAGCCGATCCGCCGTCCGGCAGGCGACCCGGGCCCCGGCGCTGCGGCCACCGGCCAGCAGCGGCAGACCGGCCAGCGGCGGCAGGCCGGCGATCTCGACCCGGCCGACCAGAGCGTCGACGGCGGGAAGCCAGCCCTCGTCCAGCCGAAGTGGCGGCACCGCGACCTTGCGACCGGCCAACCGCCAGGGCTGCTCGAAACGGGCGACGGTGATGCCCCGTGGCGGCAGCTCCCGGGCCAGCAGAGCGAGATCCATCGCGGTCACTCCGCCGCCGGCACCGTGGCCCAGCACCAGCACGGCACGGGGAGTCGCCGCGAGATCGAGGTGCCAGCGACCGGTGCCTTCCGGGGTGTCGACCTCGGAGGTGACCGTGGTGAGAACCGGGCCGGCGTCAGCGGCAGGGACGGTCACAACAGCGGATCCTGGACCGGCCCCCCGCCCTCCGCGGGCGGGTCGCCGTCGGCAGGGAGGGGCTCGAGCAGCGAGGGGTCGTTGTTGCTCACCTTGTTCACGGCGGTGGACACCGCGTACGCCTCCAACGCCGCGGCCTCGGTCACCTGCAGCAGGTCGAGCGCCGCCCGGGGGTCGGTCAGTCCGGGATCCAGCCAGTCGTTCCACGAGGTCCGTGGCACCACCATCGGCATCCGGTCGTGGATGTGGCCGACCGCGTCGGTCGCCTCGGTGGTGATCACCGAGCAGGTCCGCAGCCAGGCGGAGTCGTCGTCGCGGTCCCTGGCCGGATCGCGCCAGATCTCGTAGATGCCGGCCATCACCAGCAGACTGCCGTCGGCCCGGTGGATGAAGAACGGCTGCTTCTTGCCCTTGCCCGCCGGCGAGCGACCCAGGATCTCCTCGGTCGCCTCCGGGGCGTACCACTCGTAGAACCCGTCGGCCGGAAGCAGGCAGCGGCGGGCCGCGAAAGCGCGCCGGAAGGCCGGTTTCTCGGCCACCGTCTCGACCCGGGCGTTGATCATCCGGGCTCCGCCCTTGGCATCCTTCGACCAGGACGGCACGAGTCCCCAGACCAACGGGCTCAGCCGACGGACCACGGCGTCCTCGGTCCTGGACCGGCGCTCCAGCACGGCGGGCACCGCCACGGTCGGCGCCACGTTGTAGTCCGGCCCCGGCAGCTCGCCGAGGATCTCGTCGATGTCGAACTCCTGCTGCAGCGTCTCCGGCCGAGAACTCGAGGCATATCGACCACACATGCTCCCGACGTTACCGACCGACTCGGACACTCCCCCTGTTGGTCTGGCACCGGCGGCACGGTAGGAATGGACCATGACGTTGTTGCGCTCCACCGCACGCACCATGCTGGCCTCCTACTTCGTGGTCAGCGGGCTGAAGGCCGTGCGTGATCCCGAGTCCCTGGTTCCCGCCGCCGAGCCCCTGGTCGACGGTGTCGTCCCCACGGTGCAGCGGTTCGCCCCGGAGCAGGTCGCCGGTCTGCTGCCGACCGACGCCAAGACGTGGGTGCGGATCAACGGCGCGCTCGAGCTCGTCGGCGGGATCGCCCTCGCCTCGGGCAAGGGTCGCCGGCTGGGTGCTGCTCTGCTCGCGCTCTCCCTGGTGCCGACCACGATCGGCAAGTACCCCTTCTGGAGTCGCAGCGACCCGGCGGAGCGCGCCGCCGATCGAGATCACTTCCTGAAGAACGTCAGCCTGCTCGGCGGCGTGCTGATCGCCTCCCGCGATACCGAGGGGAAGCCGAGTCTCGGCTACCGCGCGAACAAGACCAGTCAGGCGCTGGTGGCCGACACGAAGAAGGTGTCCCACAAGGTCAGCAAGGAGACCAAGCAGCTCACCGATGCGGCGCTGGCCGAAGGTGCGCTGCTCGTCGGCGCCGTGGTCGGCACCAGTCGCTCGTCGCGTCGGAAGGGGGCCAAGCAGCTGAAGGCCGCCCAGGTCGCCGCCGGCAAGCACGCGGCCGAGGTCAAGCAGGCGGCCGCGAAGGCCGCCAAGCAGGCCCAGAAGGATGCCGGCAAGCTCGCCAAGAACGCCGGCAATGGCGCGGGCAAGCAGCTGGACGCGGCCAAGAAGGGAGCCGGCAAGCAGCTGGACGCGGCCAAGAAGGCGGCTCAGAGCTTCGCCGAGAACATCGAGCTCGGCGAGAACTGATGCCGACGCCGGGAGGGTCTCGCATCAGCGCGGCCCAGCCTCGGAGGGTAGGGCTCGCGTAGACTCCCCGGCTGTGTCGACCACCCCATCTTCGGCGGACCCCGCCGAGTCCGTGATCACCCCCCTCAGCGGGCCGTGGCCCGCTCCGACGGCGCCGGTCCCGGTCCGGGCGACCGTCAGGATCCCGGGGTCCAAGTCCGAGACCAACCGAGCGCTGGTGCTGGCGGCGCTGGCGTCGGGCCCGTCCACCATCAGCAACGGTCTGGACGCCCGCGACACCCGGCTGATGCGCGACGGTCTTCGCGCTCTCGGCGTCGAGATCGACGACCGGGACACCGCCTGGCGGGTCACTCCGCCGGCCACCTTCACCGGCGGCACGACCGTGGACTGCGGGCTGGCCGGCACGGTGATGCGGTTCCTGCCGCCGCTCGCTGCCCTGGCCGACGGCCCGGTCACCTTCGACGGCGACGAGCAGGCGTACGCACGACCGATGGGTCCGCTGCTGGACGGTCTGACCGCCCTCGGAGTGGACGTCTCCGGCAGCGCCCTGCCGTTCGGGGTGCAGGGTCGCCCCGATCTGGCGGGCGCACCGGTGACGATCGACGCCAGCAGCTCGAGCCAGTACGTGTCGGGGCTGCTGCTGATCGGCGCTCGCCTGGGCGGCGGGCTCGACCTGCGGCACGCAGGCGGCGAGCTGCCGTCGCGCCCGCACATCGCCATGACCCTCGAGATGCTCCGGGCCCGCGGGGTGCAGATCGACGACGGCACGCACGATCGCTGGGTGGTGGCTCCGGGCGTGATCGCCCCGCTGGACGTCGTGGTGGAGCCCGATCTGTCCAACGCCGCACCGTTCCTGGCGGCCGCCGCGATCACCGGCGGGTCGGTCACCGTGCCGGGCTGGCCGTCCGAGAGCAGCCAGCCCGGGGCGCTGGTGCCGCACGTGCTGCGGCAGTTCGGCGCCGACATCACCTACGAGGACGACGGCTCGCTCACGGTGACGGGCACCGACGAGATCGACAGCATCGAGATCGACCTGCGCGACGCCAGCGAGCTGACCCCGGTGGTGGCCGCGATCGCCGCCCTGGCGGCCGACACCAGCCACATCCACGGCGTGGGCCACATCCGGGGCCACGAGACCGACCGGCTCGCCGCGATCGCCGCTGAGCTGGAGGGTCTCGGGACGAAGGTGAAGGTGACCCACGACGGCCTGGTCATCCATCCGCGGTTGATGGGCGGCGGGGACTGGCACACCTACGCCGATCACCGGATGGCCCAGGCCGGCGCCCTGCTCGGGCTGGTGGTGGAGGACGTGGTCGTCGACGACGTGGCCTGCACCGACAAGACGCTGCCCGAGTTCGTGCCGCTCTGGCTGAGGATGCTCGCCGACTCGGCGACCGAGTCCGCCGCCGAGATCGCCGCCGACCCCGACTCCGAACCGGCCTGACCTCCGTGAGCCTGTCCGCCCCGTGACGTCCCGCGGCCTGTACACCGACGAGCACGCCGAGTTCGAGCGGCCGCGCCGCCGGACCCGACCCCGCACCAAGGACCACCCCGACTACTCGGCCGCCGCGATCGGCGTGGTGATCACGGTCGACCGCGGTCGGTACCGGCTGGTGGTCGACGAGCGGGAAGTGGTGGCCACCAAGGCGCGACAGCTCGGGCGCACCGGGGTCATCGTCGGCGACGAGGTCCGAGTCGTCGGGGACACCAGTGGCGAGGAGGGCACGCTGGCCCGGATCGTGGCGGTCGAGGAACGGCGGACGGTGCTGCGGCGCACGGCCGACGACGACGACCCCTACGAGCGGCCGATCGTGGCCAACGCCGACCAGCTGGTGATCGTCACCGCGCTCGCCGATCCCCCGCCTCGGACCGGGATGATCGACCGGATCCTGGTCGCCGGCTTCGACGCGGGGCTGGCGCCACTGCTCTGCCTGACCAAGGCCGACCTGGCCTCTCCCGATGTCCTGCTGGAGCAGTACGGACCGCTGGACGTCGCCATCGCGGTCACTCGGCCGGGTGCCGATCTGCACGAGCTGCGACAGACCCTGGCCGGGCATCGCAGTGTGTTCGTGGGTCACTCGGGTGTCGGCAAGTCGACCCTGGTCAACGCGTTGATCCCGGGTGCCCTGCGAGCGATCGGTTCGGTGAACGAGGTGACCGGTCGCGGTCGGCACACGTCGTCGTCGGCCATCGCCCTCCGGCTGCCGATCGACCCGGCGATCACCGGAGATCCGGGCTGGGTGATCGACACCCCCGGCGTCCGCTCGTTCGGGCTGAGTCACGTCACCCCGCAGCGGATCGTGGCCGCGTTCGACGACCTGGCGGCCATCGTCGCCGACTGCCCCCGCGGTTGCACTCACACCGCGGCCGAGCCGGAGTGTGCGCTCGACGACGCGGTCCGGCGCGGCGAACTGTCCCCGGTGCGACTGGAGTCGTTCCGCCGGATGCTCGGGTCGGGCCAGTAGCGTACGAGGCATGTCCGGATCCCCTTCCCCTGCGTCCTCGATCGATCCGGCGTTCCGCAACCTGACCGACGACCTCCGGTTGGCCCACCTGCTGGCCGACGACGCCGACTCGATCACCACGAACCGGTTCAAGGCCCTCGATCTGCACGTGGTCGCCAAACCCGACCTCACCCCCGTCTCCGATGCCGACACCGCGGTCGAGGAGGCCATGCGCCGCACGCTCGGCCGAGCCCGGCCGCGCGACGCCGTGCACGGCGAGGAGATGGAGGACACGGGGTGGGGTCCGCGGCGCTGGGTGATCGACCCGATCGACGGCACCAAGAACTTCGTCCGCGGCGTGCCGGTCTGGGCCACCCTGATCGCGCTGATGATCAACGACGAGGTGGCGGTCGGGGTCGTGTCCGCACCCGCCCTGGGCCGTCGCTGGTGGGCCAGCCTCGGCGGCGGCGCGTACGCCGGCAAGTCGCTGATGTCGGCGACACCGTGTCGGGTGTCCGACGTGGCCGCGGTCGAGGACGCGTCGCTGAGCTACTCCTCGATCCCCGGTTGGGTGGAGTCGGGCCGTGGCCAGCAGTTCGTCGACCTGATGCGGGGCTGCTGGCGCACGCGGGCGTACGGGGACTTCTGGTCCTATATGCTGCTCGCCGAGGGCGGCGTCGACATCGCCTGCGAACCCGAGCTCGCCCTGCACGACATGGCCGCCTGCTCGATCGTGGTCACCGAGGCGGGCGGCCGGTTCACCGATCTGGACGGCATCCCCGGCCCTCGCGGGGCCAACGCCGTGGCCACCAACGGGCGGTTGCACGACGTCGTCCTGCAGCAGCTGGCCCTCACCGGCGACGAGGCCTGAGGCGCTCGCCGCCCACCGTGGCCCCGGGTACGGGCCCACGGCCGCCAGTGCAGAATGACGCCATGCAGTTGACGCACACCTTCGAGATCGCCGCGCCGGTCGATCGGGTCTACGACGTCTTCGGTCGTCTCGACCTGCTCGCGCCCTGCTTCCCGGGTGCATCGGTGTGGGGTCGCGACGGTGAGGTATACCACGGCGCGGTCAAGATCAAGTTCGGACCGTTCCCGCTGGTGTTCGAGGGCACGGCCCGAGTCGTCCGCGCCGATGCGGCGGCGCGTCGGCTGGTGGTCAAGGCCAACGCCCGGGACCGGCGCGGCGCGGCCGCCGGGGCGGCGACGGTCACCGCCAGCTTCACGGAGACCGCCGCCGACACCACCCAGGTGCACGTCGAGTCCGACCTCGACCTGACCGGCCGCCCGGCCCAGCTCGGTGCCGGCGCCATCTCCTCGGTCAGCGACCGGCTCGCCGACCAGTTCGTGGGCTGCATCGGCTCCAAGCTGGCAGCCGGTCTGTCGGCCTCGGAGGTCGTGGCCGAAGCGAGCGCCGATCCAGCGTCGGGAGACGCCGTTCCGGCACCGGCGCCGCCGCGCGCGGTGCGGCCGGAGTACGCGTACCGGCCGCCCTCGGCCTCGGAAGCGGCCCCGCACCTGCAGGTGCTGCCGGACGTGGCCCGCACCTGGCTGCCGTGGGTCGGCGGAGCGATCGGTGGCCTGGCCGTGCTGGCGCTCGTCGCCCGCTGGCTGCGTCGACGCTGAGTCCGGTCGCGGTGGCCGCTCGTACGCGCTACGAGGCGAACGTCTGCGTGCTGCTCCGCCGGTCGGGCCGGTGGCTGTTGACCGTCCGCGCTCCCGACGTGGCCTACGCGCCGGGGATGATCGGGCTGGTCGGCGGGCACGTGGAGCCGGTGATCGGTCCGGGGGTGCTCGAGGCGACCGCGCGTCGGGAAGCCCGCGAGGAGACCGGTCTCGACCTGGCCGACGTGCCGCTGCACTACCTGTCCAGCGAGCTCTACCTCGGTCCGCGGGATCAGCCCGTGCTGACCGTCACGTACGCGGGCGAGCTGCCGGACGGGAGACGGCCGCACCTCGCCGACCCCGACGAGCTCACTGCGGTCGGCTGGTGGTCGCTCGCCGAGCTGCTGGCCGCCGACACCTGCTCCCCCTGGATCCCGCCGCTGGTCGCGGCGGCCGAGAAGCTGCTGAACGCCCTCAGCCCGCGATGACCCGCAGCCGTACGGTCTCGGGCAGGTCCCGGAGCTTGGCCGCGGCCTCCTCCGCCAGCGGCCCGGCGACGTCGGTGATCACGTAGCCCAGCTCTCCCCGGGTGGACAGCGTCTGGCCCTCGATGTTCACCCGGCTGTCGGCGAGCACCCCGTTGACCGTGGCCAGCACGCCGGGCACGTTGTGGTGCACGTGCAGGATCCGGGTCCGATCACCCCGGTCGGTGGCCACCGAAGGCAGGTTCACCGACATCGAGGTGTTGCCGGCGGCCACATAGTCGCGGAGCTTGCCGGCCACGAACCGGCCGATGTCCTCCTGCGCCTCCTGGGTGGAGCCGCCGATGTGCGGGGTCAAGATGACGTTGGGGATGTCCTGCAGGCAGGAGACGAACGGGTCGCCGACCGTCTTCGGCTCTTCCGGGAACACGTCCACCGCGGCGCCGGCGATGTGTCCGCTGAGCAGGTGGTCGCGCAGCGCCTCGTGGTCGACCACGACCCCGCGGCACAGGTTCAGGAACAGGCTCCGGGGCCGCATCTTGGCGAACTGGTCGCGGCCGAACAGGCCCGCGTTGCCGGGTCGCCCGTCGACGTGCAGCGAGATCGTCTCGGCCTCGACCAGGAGCTCGTCGAGGGTGTGGCAGCGGCGGGCGTTGCCCAGGGCCAGCTTGTCGGCGACGTCGTAGAAGAGCACCCGCATGCCCAGCGCCTCGGCCACCACCGACAGCTGGCTGCCGATGTTGCCGTAGCCGACGATGCCCAGGGTCCGACCACGGACCTCGTGCGCGCCCTTGGCCGACTTGTCCCACTCGCCGGCGTGCATCTTCGCGTTCTTGTCGGTCAGGTGGCGGGCCAGCGAGATGATCTCCGCGATCGCCAGCTCGACGACGCTGCGGGTGTTGGAGTACGGCGCGTTGAACACCGCGACGCCGCGCGCCGAGGCCGACGTCAGGTCGATCTGGTTGGTACCGATGCAGAACGCGCCGACGGCCAGCAGACCGGGGGCGCGCTCCAGCACCTCCTCGGTGACCGTGGTCTTGGAGCGGATGCCGAGCAGCTGGACACCGTCCAGCGCCGCCACGAGCTCGTCGGAGTCGAGGGCGCCCTTGGCCGTCCGGACCTCGATCCCCCGCTCGCCGAGCAGCCGTTCGGCCTCGGGGTGGATGTTCTCCAGCAGCAGCGCTCTCATGGTTCCCTCGTCGGTGGTGCGGGTGCGGAGCCGTACGCGATGCACGTCGTGCCCAGCGGACAAGTCTAGGAACACCGCTGACGCGCCGGCATTCCCGTCTCAGGCGGCCGGTGGCACCTAGGGTGACGGCGTGGGCATCGGTGAGCTGGCGGAGGGCCCGCTGCACGCCGAGCTCAAGCAGCGGCTCAGCGGCCCGGGTGGTCGGTTCGAGGTTCCCGTCGGTCGCTGGGTGATCGATCTGGTCCGCGCCGACGGTGAGCTGGTCGAGATCCAGACGGGCGGCTTCGGCCCGCTGGGGCGCAAGCTCGACGGCCTGCTCGATCAGCACCGGATGCGGATCGTGCGTCCCGTACCCGGTCGGCGCTGGGTCGTCCGCACCGATGGGGCGGGCGAGGAGCTGAGCCGGCGACGGTCCCCTCGGGCGGGTCGGCCGACCGAGGTCTTCGACGTGCTGGTGGCGTTCCCGACGCTGATCGGTCATCCGAACCTGGTGATCGAGGTGCTGCTGTGCGAGGAGGAGCACGTCCGCGCGGCCGCCCCGGTGGCGAGGGGGCGCCGCCGTCGCGATCCCGGTGTTCGACACCTGGTGGGGATCCTCGAGTCCCACGAGATCCGACAACCCGAGGACGTGCTCGACCTGCTCGGGACTCCGCTGCCTGCTGAGGCGTTCACCACCGCAGAGCTCGGCAGCCTGGTCGGCGTGCCGACCGTGCTGGCCCAGCGGATCACCTTCTGTCTGCGGCTGCTGGAGCTGATCCAGCCCGCCGGCAAGCGAGGGCGCGCCCCGCTGTACCGGACGTGCCGCTGAGGGGGCGGTGCGGAGAAGTCGCCCCGACCGAGGCGCCGCTCGGCGTGTCGCTCCGCCCTGGGGCTGGGCGGGGCCGGTCGACCGCACGGGGATGGGTCAGCGCACGCCGGCCAGCTCGCGGTAGGCCCGGAGCCGGCCGCGGGTCTGGGCGGCGGTCACGGCCACGAAACAGGCGTCGACCACCGTGTCGGCGGTCACCTCCAGCAGCCGGTTGAGCAGCCCGACCTCGGCCATCGGCTCCGCCGGGGCCGGGTGCTGACCCGAGGCCAGGGCGAAGAAGGTGTCGCCGTCGGTCATCCCGTGGGCAGGTCGCACGGAGCGAGCCAGTCCGTCGTGGGCGACGGCGGCGACCTTGCTCGTCTGGGCTTTCGTCAGGGTCAGGTCGGTGAGCACCACCCCGATGGTGGTGTTGAACGGCCGCCCGGCCCGGCCACGCTCGGCCGAGAGCGCCACCCGTCCCACGCTGTCGGGCCGGTCCAGCTGCCCACGCCGGTCCGACCACAAGGTCCCGGACTCCGGGTCGACCGGTGACCCGGCGGCATTGACCACGATGGCCACGCCGACCCGGCCGGCGACTCCGTCGTCGCCCCGGGACAGCGTGGTCTCGGCGTAGCCGAAGCCGCCCTTCAGCCCGCCGTCGCCGGCGCCGACACAGCCCACCACCGGGTCCGCCGTCCTCGAGCCGATCGTCGCCTTGGCGGCCGCGTACGCCCGAACCCCGAAGTCTGCCGTCGGTCGATGGCCGAAGACGCCGCCGCGGCCCAGATCGAAGATCACCGCCGCCGGCACGATGGGAACGACCTCACCCGGCTCCCGTCCCACGGGCAGCCCACGACCGTCGGCCGCCAGGGCGCCCATCACCCCGTCGGCGGCGGCCAGCCCGTACGCGCTGCCGCCGCAGAGCACCACCGCGTCGACGCGATCGACCAACGCCCGCGGGTCGAGCAGGTCGGTCTCGCGCGTGCCGGGGGCACCGCCACGGACGTCCACCCCGCCGACGGCGCCGTGCTCGGTGAGCACGACGGTGGTGCCGGTGAGCCAGCCCTCCGCCTCGGCGGTGTGGTGTCCGATCGCGAAACCGCTGATCATGGTCAGATCGCGAACCGGGTGCCGGAGAACGACCCGGCGTAGGTGGTCGAGCCGACCAGCTTCGATCCCGTGCTCCGGAACAGCTGCACGCGGCCGGTCGCGGTCCGGGTCACCAGATCACCTCGCTTGTCGCCGTCCACGTCGCCGACCGCGGTGATCGAGGAGACGCTGGCGAACCCGGTTCCGATCAGCTTCCGGGCCGCGAACCCGGTGGTGGTCCTCAGGTGCACGTAGAGCCTGTCGTCGGTCCGGGTGATCACGTCGAGGCGGCCGTCCGCGTCGAAGTCTCCGGCTCCGCGCAGCCAGTCGACGCCGGACCAGCTGCCGGACACCTTCGTGACCGACTTCACACCGGTGGCCCCGTTGCCGTACAGGAGGGTGGCGACGCCCTGGGAGTCGACTGCCATCAGATCGGGGAAGCGGTCGGAGTTGAGATCGCCGACCCCGGTCAGAAAGCGGTGCTTGGAGACCACTCCGAGATCGACCCCGGAACCGAAGCTGCCCGAGCTGGTGCCGCGGAAGAGGAGCAGGCGCTGCCCCGAGGTCCGGCCGATGACGTCGGCGTACCCGTCACCGTTCCAGTCGCCGGCGTTGATCACGTGGGTGAAGGAGCCGTAGCCGCTGTCGATGCTCTGCCCGGCCCCGAGCCCCGTCGCGGTGATCGGATGGCGACGCAGGCTGCCGTCGCGGGTGATCACCAGCAGATCGACCTTGCTGTCCGACCGGTAGGACCGCGGGAAGGCCGCGTACCTGACCCCGGGCTTGGTCACCACGGGCTGCGGGGTCGGTGTCGGGGTCGCCGGCTGGGGCTTGGCTGCCGACGAGGTGCCGTTCACGGTGAAGTAGTTCCCGCGCATGCCGAACTTGCCCTTGAAGGTGGTCCCGCTGACGGTGACCGACTTCTTCGAACCGGTGATCTTGATCGTGGTCACCCGACCGCCCCACTTGCCGTACCCGTCCCGCTTGGTGATCTGGACCCGCTTCGCCGTCCCCACACCGAAGGCTCTGCCCAGCCGGGACGCGGAGATGGTCTTGCTCCAGGTCTGGGACTTGATCAGACCGTCGTACGGGTCCCGCTGGGCGATCTGGTAGCTGTAGTCGCCGGTGGTGATCTGACCTCCGTTGGAGGAGGTGAACTGGGTGTAGGCCGGCTTCCCACCGAAGCTCATGATCGTGTGGGCGGTCGCCGCGACGGCCGCGTCCCCGTTGCTGGTCTCGTTGTCCAGGCCCCGGTAGACCTGGCAGCTGGTGGTGTCGCAGATGTCGTAGCCGGAGGCCGCGGAGCGCGCCCGGAGGAACGCACCGTAGGTGCGCGCGGCCACGGCCTGCGCCCGGACGGCGTTCGGGTGCCACGAGGTCGGCATCTCCGACGGCACCACGGCCCGGACGTAGTTCTCCATCGAGACGGTGTTGACCGTCCGGCCGCTGCTCCCCCGCTTGATCAGGGACAGCGCCCCCCGGTAGCCACGTGTCGACCCGCTCGGCAGCACCAGCCGCAGGCTGCCGGAGCTGCTGGTCACCGTCCACGTCCCGGTGCCGAGGCCGGTGCTGCGGGTCTTCCAGCTGCCGCCGGAGGACTTGTACGACAGCTTGTAGCCCGAGCCGGAGCGGCTGATCCGCCAGGTCGCGTACGCGGACCCGGTGGGCAGCGCGAAGGTCTTCGATCCGTCGCTGATCCTCGCCCCGGGAGCCGGCTTGAAGCCCAGCGACCCGTCGGAGTCGGCGGTGACCCAGACCCGGATGGTGCCGGTGCTCGGCAGGGTGCTGCGCACCGTCTTGGGGTAGTAGAACGCCAGGATCTGCTGCCAGCTGAGCCCCTGACGTGCGGCGCCGTACGCGCCGTACTGGCTCATCCCCCAGCCGTGGCCGAAGCCGGCACCGCTGATGGTGAAGCTCCCCGACCGGGGGCCGGTCGACGG
Source organism: Microlunatus sp. (assembly GCA_036524985.1). GTDB lineage: Bacteria > Actinomycetota > Actinomycetes > Propionibacteriales > Propionibacteriaceae > Microlunatus. The sequence continues at coordinate 15,162 of DATDBH010000009.1, forward strand.
ATCGGCGGCGGCCGTGGGCGGAGCGGTCAGGGACGCTGCTCCCACCACGCCGAGCGACAGGCCCGCCACCACGAGGCGGCGGGCCCATCTCCGGACGGTGGTGGGGGCGGACAACGCAGGGCGGGACATGGCCATCCACTTCGTTCGGAAACCAGGAATTGTCAGCCTGCCCAGCGTCAAGCGCAACACGCCAGTGTTTCCGAAGAAAAACCTGTGACCAGTGTGAAAGTTGGGACGAACTCTCACGGCATACTTCAGGTGGCCAGCGAGACCTCCGCGCGTTGCGCGGCCGAGGCGTAGCACGCGTCGACCACCGCGGCCCGCACCAGGGCCTGCGAACCGTCGTGATCGGCGTACGCCTGCGACCGGACGACGGCGAGGAACTCGATCACCGTCTCCAGGTGCTGGCCGTCCGGCGGCAGCACCGGCATCAGCTCGGCCGGCACGCCGTCCTTCTCGGTCCAGATGCCGAGCTTGCGGTACGGCTCGCCGGGCTCCCCGCCCCACTCGATGCTGGCCCCGCCCTCGGAGCCGTACACCGTCACGTAGCACTGGTCGTACGGGATCCACTGCGCCCAGCTGGACTCCAGCAGCAGCGTGCCGCCGCCGCCGAGCCGCAGGAACGCGGTGGCCAGGTCCTCGACGTCGAAGTCGTCGGCGGTGACGTCGGTCTTGCGACCGAGCCCGTACGCCGACGCTCCCCGGCCCCGCGGACCGAACTCCGCGTACGTGGCCGCGGTGGCCGAGGTGACCTGCGGTTCACCGAGCAGGTGCAGGGCGATGTCGAGCATGTGCACCCCGATGTCCATCAGCGGTCCGCCACCGGAGGTGGCCTGCCGGGTGAACCAGCTGCCCATCCCGGGGATGCCCTCGCGTCGCAGCCAACCGGCCTTGGCGTAGTAGATGTCACCGAGCACGCCGGCGTCGATGATCTTCTTCAGCGCCTGGACGTCGCCGCGACGGCGGTGGTTGAAGGACACCTCCAGCACCCGGGAGCTCCGCCGGGCCGCGTCGACCATCGTCTGCGCGACCTCGGCGTTCTCGGCCATCGGCTTCTCCGACAGCACGTGGACGCCGGCGTCCAGCGCGGCCACGGCGATCGGCCCGTGCAGCGTGGTCGGGGTGGCGATGCTCAGCACGTCGACGCAGCCGGCGGCGACCAGATCCTTCCAGTCCGCGAACCGATGCTCGGCGGCGATCTCGTACTGATCCCCCAGCAGGGCAAGCTGGTCGGCCTCCATGCCCGCGAGCGCGACCAGCTCGACCCCGGCCTGCGACGCGTACGCCTCCATGTGCTGCCGCCCGGCCCAGCCGAGACCCACCACACCGGCGCGGACGGTGCCGCTCATGCGGACGCTTCCCCGGAGTCGGCGAGGCGACCGACGAACCGAGGGGCCTGCCGGTCGACCGCGGTGGGAGTGACGAAGTCGATGCTGCGGTGCGGGGCCGCCCACAGCACGGCGTTGGCGAGCACCCGCTTGATCGCGGGATGGTGGTAGACGGGGTACTCCTGGTCGCCCGGGGAGAAGTAGAAGATGCGTCCCTTGCCGCGCCGCCAGGTGCAGCCGGAGCGGAACACCTCGCCGCCGCTGAAGGTGGACAGGAAGATCTGCTCCTCGGGTTGCGGGATGTCGAAGTACTCGCCGTACATCTCCTGCTCGTCGATGACGATCGGCTGCGGCACGCCCTCGGTGATCGGGTGCCCGGGAGCGACCGTCCAGACCAGCTCGGTGTCGGCCGAGTTCCGCCAGGCCAGCGAGCACGAGGTGCCCATCAGCTTCTTGAAGATCTTGGAGAAGTGCGCGGAGTGCAGCGGCAGCAGACCCATGCCGCCGAGCACCCGGGAGTAGACCCGGTCGACCACGGCGTCGTCGACCGCTTCGTGGGTGGCGTGTCCCCACCAGGTGAGGACGTCGGTGGTGTCGAGCACCTCGGCGGAGAGACCCTGCTCGGGCTGGTCCTGGGTCGCGGTGCGCACCTCGACGCGCTCGCCCAGCAGCTCCCGGAGACCCGCCGCGACGGCGCCGTGCATCCCCTCGGGATACAACCGCGCCAACAGGTCGCGGTCGCGGTCGCTGTTCTCGTGGAAGTTCTCGCCCCACACGGTGACCCTGATCGGTGCCGCGCGATGGACTGATAGTGGTGAAGTCACGAGGATGCAGTCTGCCAAGGCCGGCGAGGAGATGACGAGTCTTTCCTGCGATCATGACCCGGTGTCGAACGATCGCTCCGCGCTGGACCGCGTTCGGCTCCGCGCCTTCGATCTGAGTGAGCGCACCACCCGGCTGGGCTACCGCTCGGCGCAGCGGCGGCTGACCCGCTGGCGGAGCCGCGGCTTCCTGATCGCCCAGTGCGCCGTCACCGCCGGGCTGGCCTGGTGGCTGGCGAAGGAGCTCCTTCACCACCCGGTCCCCTTCTTCGCGCCGGTGGCCGCGATCCTGGTGCTCAACGTCACGTACGGGAACCGGCTCCGCCGGGGTGTCGAGGTGGCCATCGGGGTCGCGCTCGGGGTCTTCGTCGGCGACGTGTTCGTCGCCGTCTTCGGCACCGGGGTGTGGCAGATCATGGTCGTGGTGGCGCTGGCGATGTCGCTGGCCAGCCTCGTCGGCGCCGGCCAGCTGATGACGATCCAGGCCGCGGTGCAGTCGGTCATCGTGACCACCCTGCTCCCCGATCCGGGGCAGGGATTCGGCCGCTGGCTGGACGCGGTGGTCGGTTGCCTGCTGGCGCTGGCGGTCGCCACCATCGCCCCCAGCGCTCCCCTCCGCAAGCCCGGCATCCTGGCGGCGCAGCTGCTGCAGGAGATGGCGGCGACGCTGCGCGCGGCGGCCACGGCGCTGCGCGACTCCGACGCCACCGCCGCGGACCAGGTGCTGGAGCGAGCCCGGTCCAGCGAGGCCCAGCTGACGACTCTGCAGGATGCCGCCGACGAAGGGCTCGCGGTGGTCCGGCACAGTCCGTTCCGCCGCCGGCAGCTCGGTGCGGCCCTGGCCTACGCCGAGCTGACCGAGCCCCTCGGCCGGGCCAGCCGCAACCTGCGCGTGCTGGCGCGGCGGAGTGCGACCGCGGTCTGGCGAGGCGATGTGGTCCCGGAGGCGTATCTGCAGCTGCTGGAGAGCAACGCGGGACTGGCGGAGCGGATGGCCAGCGAGCTGCACGAGGGCAAGCTGCCGGTCGCCGCCCGCAAGCTGCTGGTCCACGCCGCCCGCGCGTCCTCGCATCTCCCGGTGGCCGACAGCATCTCGGCCGTGGTGATCCTGGCCCAGGCCCGCTCGATGCTGGTCGACCTGATGGAGCTGACCGGGCTCGACTACGCCGACGCCCGCGAGCTCGTCCCGGACATGGACTGAGCGGGCTCGTGCTGCTCCGACGACTGATCCGGGCGATCGCGCTGACCCTGGTCGCCCTGCTCCTGGGCGCTGCCGTGCTCGTGGACGCCACCGGCGCGGCCGCGGACACCCCCACGCCGGTGACCCCTGGGGTCTCGCCGTCGCCATCCGACACGCCGCCGCTGTCCCCGAGTCCCGACCCCACCACGCCCATGAGCCCCCCGCCCACGGAACCATCGTCGCCGGAGCCGACCGGGACCAGCTCGCCGGGCGGTACGCCGACCCCGACGATCACGTCGGCAACCCCGACGCCGCGACCCAGCCCCACGGCGAGCGCCTCCCCCACGCCTCGCCCCTCCGCCTCGACGGCCACACCGGTGGTGACGATCCCGCCGACGCCGCCGGCCAGCATGAGCGCCACCGTGCCCCTGACCTCGGCGATCATCGCCTTCGTCGTCTTGATCCTGGTCGGGCTGCTGCTGCGGGAGCTCACCACGGTCTCCGGGTCGCCTCCCGGGCCCGAGGAGACGGTCACGCTCCGACCGGCCACCGAGGAGGACGTGCTCCGGCTGATGTCCATCGTCGGTGATGCGCTGATCGAGGCCGGCTTCGACGTCAGCGACGTCCAGACAGACCTGTACGCCATCGCGTCGGCGCACGGGCTGAAGGATGTTCAGGTCATCGCCATGCCCACGGCGCTGGTGGTCTCGGCGCCGAGTGGCGCCGGGCTGCAGACGAACGCGGTGGCCACCGGCACCGTCCAGCTGCGGCTTCACCAGATCGAGGCCCTCGACGACGTCGTCACCCGCTCCCGCCTGGGGCTGGACCCGCGCACAGCGGTCCGGGAGATCCGGGCGATCCGTGACGCGCCGGCCCCCTTCCCACCAGTGATCCAGCTGCTGGGCAGCGTGCTCGCCACCATGGGGCTCGCGGTCCTGCTGGGCAGCTCCGGTCGGGGCATGTTCCTGGCGGGGGCGCTGGGGGTGTTCACCGGAGCGCTGCAGCTGTTCGGTTCGAAGGTGCCGCTCCGCTATCAGGCGCTGGTCACGGTGAGCGCGGCCGCGGGGGTCTCCCTCACCGTCTTCCTGCTCGCCCGGCTCGGGTGGAGCGCCGACATCGTCCCCTCCCTGATCGCCCCGCTGGTCACGCTGCTGCCCGGCGCCCTGCTGACCACCGCCGTGATCGAGCTGGCCAGTGGCCAGATGATCTCCGGGGCAGGTCGGCTGGCGGCCGGGGCCACGCAGCTGTTGCTGCTGGCCCTGGGCATCGTCGGCCCCGCCCTGCTCGTCGGCATCCCGGCGCTCGAGCTGACCACCACCAAGCCCGCGTTCGGCACCCTCGGCCCGTGGCTGGCGGTGGCCGCCTTCGGCATCGGCATCGTGGTGAACCGCTGCGCCCGACCCCGGTCGATGGGGTGGATCCTGATCGTGCTCTACGTCGCGTACGGCGCCCAGGTCCTCGGCGGGCTGTTCGTCGGCGGGATGCTGTCCTCCTTCGTGGGTGCCCTGGCCATGACCCCGGTCGCCGACCTGGTCGCCCGGCAGCGCGGCGGACCGCCGGCGATCGTCAGCTTCACGCCCGCGTTCTGGATCCTGGTGCCCGGAGCGCTCGGGCTGATGGGGGTGGCCACCCTCTTGTCCGGCGACGACACCGGCACCGCGACCCTGATGACCACGGTCGTGACCATGATCGGTATCGCGCTCGGTGTGCTGGTCGGTCGGGCGGTGTCGACCCTGATCGGCCTCCGCCGCTGGGGCCCGGTCTGAGCTAGACCCCGATGTCGGCCCGCCGGCCGGCACGCTTGTCGCACCACACCTCGCCGTCGGCGTACACGACACCGTCGGCGAAGCGACCCTCGACCCGACCGCCGTCGAACTGCTCGTTGTAGAGCCGTGCGTAGAGACCGCCGCGGGCCAGCAGCTCGGCGTGGGTGCCCCGCTCGACGAGCTCGCCGTCCTCCAGGCCGAAGATGACGTCGGCGTTGCGGATGGTGGAGAGCCGGTGGGCGATGGCGATCGTGGTGCGACCCTGGGTGGCGCGCTCCAGTGCCTGCTGGACGAGTCGCTCGGTCTCGGTGTCAAGGGCCGAGGTGGCCTCGTCCAGGATCAGCACCCGCGGATTCATCAGCAGCACCCGGGCGATGGCCAGCCGCTGCTTCTCCCCGCCCGACAACCGGTAGCCACGCTCACCGGCCACGGTGTCGTAGCCCTGGGCGAAGCTCATGATCCGCTCGTGGATGTTGGCGTCCCGGGCGGCCTGCTCGACTTCAGCCCGGGTGGCGCCGGCCTTCGCGTACGCGATGTTGTCGAACAGGGTGCCGTGGAACAGGTACGGCTCCTGGGTGACCATGCCGACGGACTGGGCGAGGGAGTCGAAGCTGACATCGCGGACGTCGTGCCCGTCGATGCGGATGGCGCCCCGATCGACGTCGTAGAAGCGGGGCACCAGGTAGGTCATGGTGGTCTTGCCCGACCCGGAGGGCCCGACGATCGCGGCGAGCTGGCCGGGCTCGATGCTCAGGCTGATCCCCGCCAGCGTCCACTCCCGCGGCGCAGTGGTCGGCCCGTCGGTCGCAGCGTCGTCCTCGTGGTCGGGTTCCTGCGGCGGTTCGGAGGCTCCGAACCGCGGGCCCGCCCGGCCGCCGGTCAGCTCCCGCGCCTCGGGATAGCGGAAGAACACGTCGTCGAACTCGACCCGGCCGCCGTGCACGGTGCGCTCCAGTGGTCGCGCATCGGGTCGCTCCACGATCGCCGGTTCGAGGTCGAAGTACTCGAAGATCCGCCGGAACAGGGCCAGCGAGGTCTGCACGTCGAGGGTCACCCGCATCAGCTGCATCAGCGGCATCTGGAGCCGGGCCTGCAGGGTGGTGAAGGCGACCAGGGTGCCGGCGGTGAGCACCTCGCCACCCCCGATCCGGCCCGTCATCAGATAGCCGGACACAAGGTAGATCAGCGCCGGGGTGACCGCGAAGAAGGTCTGCACCAGGGCGAAGAAGGTCCGGCCGGTCATGGCCGCCTCGATCTGCAGCCGGGTCTGGTTGCGGTTCTCCTCGCGGTAGCGCTCGGTCTCGGCGTGGCCGCGACCGAACACCTTGGCCAGCAGGATCCCCGACACCGACAGGGACTCCTCCGTGATCGCGGTCATCTCCGACAGCGACTCCTGGGTCCGCCGGGCGATCCGCTGGCGCCGCCGGCCGACCCGGACCTGCACGATCAGGAACAACGGCATCAAGATCAGCGTCAGGATCGTCAGCTGCCAGGAGAGCAGCACCATGGCCACGAACGCCGCGATCACAGTCACCGAGTTCTGCAGGATCGTGGTCGCGGTGTCGGTGAGGACGGTCCGCACCCCGCTCACGTCGTTGGCGAGTCGGGACTGGATGGCACCGGTCTTCGTGCCGGTGAAGAAGGCCAGCTCCATCCGCTGCAGGTGCGCGAACAAGTCGCTGCGCAGGTCGGCCATGGCCGAGTTGCCGATCCGGCTGGTCAGGTAGTTCTGTCCGATGCCGAGCAGGGCGGTCACGACCGGGATCGCGATCAGCCCGGCGACCAGCCACCACAGCAGGGGCAGGTTCACCGGTCCGCCGTCCACCGGGAACAGGGCGTCGTCGAAGACGGCCCGGGTCAGGAACGGGGCGACCGAGGTCAGGGCCGCGGCCACCAGGACGACCAGCCCGACCATGATCATCGGCTTCTTGTACGGCGCCAGCTGGTGGGCGATCCGGCGCAGCACCCCGTCGGCGACGACCCCACCGTCGGGGGTGCTCGCCGGGGTCTGCTGAGCAGTAGCAGCCGTCATGCGCTGAGGCTACGCGTGTCGTCCGACACTGGTGACTTTGCTCACTCGCTCCTTCGCCGACACCACCGAGGTGCCCGTCCCCAGGGCCGCCACCTCGCCGCCGTGCACCGCGGCCGCCATGCCGAGACCGATCACGATCGCGGTCAGGTGCCCCAGGGACGTGAAGCCCGGCCAGATCGCGAACATCGCACCGGTGACCGCCAGACAGCCGATGCCGTACGGCAGCCGCCACCGCTGGGGCACGCGGGCGCAGAGCAGGGCGATGGCGGCGGCCATGCCGTAGCTGACGCCGACGTCGGGCTTGACCACGATGGAGAAGTGGGCGATGTGGCGATAGAGCGCGTTGATCTCCATCGCCATCACGAACAAGGTGGCACCGACGTGCCCGAAGATCCAGACCGCGAACAGGGCGGTCCGCCCCAGCCACCGCTGCACCAGCCCGAAGACGAAGATCACCACGGGCACCAGCAGCAGCTGGGTCAGCGGCGACACCACGAACGCGCTGGCCGCCAGCACCGCGATCGGGTTGGCCCGCATGTTGTCCAGGTTGGTGCTGACGCTCTCCACCAGCGCGCGTACGGCCGCATCGGAGTGCAGACTGATCCACAGGCTGACCACGACGACGATCACGCCGTAGACGATCCCGACGTCACGCCCGCGCCAGAAGCCGGCGAGCGTCGTGAGGACCCGACGGTCCCGCTGGGTGTGCTCCACGCAGGCATTCTGTCCCGCCCGGCGCGGACGTGGTCGCGGGCCACTGGAGCCTCACGTGATGCAGATCTCACCGCAGGATTTGGGGCCTGCGTCATCTTCGCGTAACTTAGAGCAAGCGACGCGGGGTGGAGCAGCTCGGTAGCTCGCTGGGCTCATAACCCAGAGGTCACAGGTTCAAATCCTGTCCCCGCTACAAATGGAACCCCTGGTCGGGGCGCTTGGACGAAAGTCCAGGCAGCACCGGCCAGGGGTTTTCTGCTGCTGTGTAGCCATCTCTGTAGCCACGCCACCGATCCCAGAGCCATGTCACTCCGCCCTGGCGGCCTCCGTGGCCGCCGCGATGAGGCGGCTCATCTGTTCCGCCATCGGTCGATCGAGCCCCGTCGAACGATGCGCGTACACCTGCAGGGTGATGCCAGTGTTCGCGTGCCCGATCCTGTCGCTCAGCACCTTCGGGTCGACTCCGGCGTTCATCGCCAACGTCGCGTAGGTGTGCCGCACATCGTGCAGCCGAATCCGCGGCACACCCGCTCGGTCGACCAGACGGTTGAAGCGCCGGGTCAGCGTGTCCGGATGAAGACGACGACCCTCAAGTCCAACCGCGAGGAACTCATGCGGCGGCAGCTCGAAGGCCTCCGCCTCGGCGTCGATCTTCGCCAGGTACTCGGCCAAGTGGGCGATCGTGAAGTCGTCGAGCGAGATGAGCCGCCGACCCGCCGCGGTCTTCCCGTCAGAGTCCTCAGCCCGGCCATCCACGACGACACGGGTGTCCTCCAGGACCAGCACCCCTTGATCGAGGTCGAGCAACGACCGCCTCACCCCTGCGAGCTCCGAACGCCGCATCCCGGTGGTCGCCACCAGAGCCCACAGACCGTGGTACCTGTCGTCCAACGCAACAAGGAGCCAGCGGCCCAGCTGCTCAATCGTCCAGGGAGCCTGCCGCTGTACGGCACGCGAGGCACGAACCCTCGGCAAGACCGCATGCACAGCCGGATTGCTCAGCAGGTACTCCCAAGCCACCGCGTCCCCGAGCGCACGACGCAAGAGTCCGTGCACGTTCTTGACGCTCTTCGTCGACAGACCCTTGGGGGTGTCCAGCGGGATGCGGCCGCGTCGGAACCGCATCGCTGCAGCTCGGGCAGCCTCCTTCGTCGTGCCAGTTGCCGCCGCGATCTCCGACGGGAGAGGTCCGAGACCGCCACGTTCCGTCTGACGGCTCGACCAGAACTCGTACATCTGTGAGTTCGTGTCCGAGCGGCATCGCCCCTGGTCCATCAGATGCCGATAGAACAGGTTAAGCGTCTGCACCGACAGTTCACTGAGCCACCGATGCCCCAACGTGGGGTTCACGTAGTACAGAACGATGTTGCGATACCCGCTGTACGTCGATGCCTTCAGCGACGGCTTGGTCGCCTCGAGCCACTCCTCAAGGAACGCATCGACTCGTATCCGCTTCGCATGAGCAACTGAGCCGTGATCGACGCGCCTCTTGGCCTGCAGCGCCCCCTGCCACGCCTCCTCGAAACTGGTGAATCCGCCCCGGTAGCGGCGGACCCGATCCCCAGTCAACGGATGCGGTGGACCCTCCACGAGATAGGCCCACCGAGCGCCGCGCGGATACACGGTGATCCCAGGCACCTTGCGTCGATCGCTGGTCACTCGCGCACGTCCGTACCACTGAGAAACGCCTCCAGCCGAGAGGTCACGACGAACAGCCGCCCGCCCAACCGCCGGCATGGCAGGTCACCAGCCGCCGCAAAGCGATAAGCACTGGCCCGGCTCAGACCGAGAATGGCGGCCGCCCGCGGAACCGAAAGCAGCGCCGGCAGATCGGCTAGATCGTTCCTCGGTCCTACTACTCCTCGACCGGTGTCGGCCTCAACTTGCTCGGTCATCTCATGCCTCCGCATCACCCGGCGAACTTCGCTCATGCCCATCGCTTCCTTCCAACCGGGCCCGTTTCCTGCCCACAGGACCGGCCCTCCCTTGTTCTTGATCATCAGACGGCCGACCAGACCGCCTCAAGGGCGCCTACGGCGTCACTACGTGATCGGGCACGCCCGACCCTTGACCCGGCCTGCCCGACCGCCACAGTCGGCAGCCATCGGGAGGGCCGGCGAAGAATGGTGCCCCTCGCAACGCGCCCGCGACCTCAGTCGTCCCGAGCGCGGGCAGCAGACGCAGCCGCCAACGCCGCATCACCCGACGTCAACCAGCCGATGCCGGCGAACCGCCACGACCCGATCACCAACGTGCTGTCGGCGTCGAGGTCGGCCAGGTCCGCATCGTCACCCACCCGCACCGGCTCGCCGGACTGCGCGGAATCCAACCGGGACCGGACATGATCGCGCCGGGCCTGCCGGAGCCTCCCGAGCGTGGTGGAGTACCGCCGGGACTTCGACGCGAAATGGCCGCGGAAGCCGAGCATGTCGGCCCACCGACCCCAGCCCTTGTAGGGGCCGTCGACGCCGATCAGGTCCGCGACCAGGGCGCGGGAGGCAACCTTGGCCACCAGCTTCTTCAGATGGAGCAGGTGCGTGTTGCCGGTCTGGTCGCCGACGAGGTCAGCCGCGGCCTTGGTGGCGTACTTCGCGACATACGCGGCGACCGTCTCCGGGTGCAGCTCCGTACCGGTCGTGATCTCCCGGTCGGCCTGCCCATGCACGGCCCGCACATCGACCTGGGCGCCGAACCGGAGTGTGCGGACCACATCCGTGGCATCGATCGGTGCCGCGTCATAGCGCACCTGGCCCGCCGCCCGGACCACCAGCTCGGCCAGGGTGTCCGCGTTCACGTCGACCGCCGGTCGCGGGAATGGATCATCGGGTGTGGGTGGTCCGTCGAGTCGGATCAGGGCGTGGAAGTGGATGAGCCCGCGTCGTTGGAACTCGGCGACCTTCGCGAACTGCACTCGGACCAGCTGTTTGCAGGCTGTCTCGGGTAGGCCGAGGTGGCGGGCCA
>DATDBH010000010.1:0-2861 GCA_036524985.1 Microlunatus sp.
CTCTCCCAATCGTGCAAGCGAGCAACGGATTAGCGCTTCGCCAGTTGGGTTTGCGATTCGTCAACACTCCTGCATCCAGGCAACATTTTGGCAACACCAGGCCCAAGGGAGGTCATTGTCGACCGTTATTAGTCAGTACTCGAGAAGGCCCTCTGACCTGCATAAACGTCACTCGTCGTCATCGTTAGTCTCACCATTCGGACGCCCTCCGGAGGCGGGAGCGTAGGTTCGAATCCTACCGGGGGCGCCTTGTGATGTCTCAGGACATCCCGGACAGCTGGACCTGCGGATCGCAGGTTCAGCTGTTGTCGTTTCGGGGCTGGTTCTGTGGTTGGTAGTCGCGTCTGGGGTCGATGTAGAGCTCTCTGTGAGCTCGCCGGTGGCGGCGTTGACGATCCTGACGTGGAGGTCTTGGACGAGCATCAGGACGCGGGTTCGGGCGTCTGAATCGGCCTACGCCGATGTGGCGCACTCTCGGAATCCGCTCCGATCAAGGGGATCTGCCGTCCAGCCAGGCCGTGTACGTCTGTCCGATCTGTTCGGCCAATGTTCTGTCGCGGTCGGCCGTCGCGTGCTGGTAGATCGCCATCGCGGCCTGGGAGGCGTGTCCGGCACGCGCTTGCAGCTCGGCGGCGGTGGCGCCGTGCTGACCGGCGAGGGTGAGGGCTGTGTGCCGGAGGTGGTGGATCGTGAGGTCCGGTCTCCCTGCGGCTGCGCGCGCCGGTCGGTAGCGGTCCATCAGGTAACGCACGCTCATGTGGTCGGTGCGGTCGCCGGGGAAGAGCAGGCCGCTCGATCCCTCGGCGGCGTGCTCGACGAGGTGTTGCTGGAGCATCGGGAGGAACGGCGGGGGGACGTGGACGGTCCTGACGCCACTGCTGGTCTTGGGGGCGCTGATCGGGCGACCGCACTCCGGGCAAGCACCCCGGATCGACCTGTCGGCCTCCTTGTCCACCTTGCGGGTCACGTTGATTCGGCCGGTGTTGCCGTCGACGTCGGATCGGCGCAGCTCGAGCAGCTCGCCTTCCCGGAGGCCGACGAAGGCGGCGAGCACGATGAACAGCTTCAGATGATTGGGCATCGCGTCGACGATGACGGCGATCTCGTCGAACGTGGCCGGTACGGCGACCTGCTTCACCCGCGCCGTGCCGGCGCCCCGGATCTTCGGTGGTGCGCGGTCGATCAGCTCCTCCTCCTCGGCTGACTGGAGGACGGAGCGCAGCAGCCGATAGGCCGCGGCATTCGACGACCCGGTCTCCGGGTCCAGGGACGCCCGCCACTTCTTGACCTCTGAGAGGGTGACGTCTCGCAGCGGCATCTCGCCGAAGTAGGGAAGAATCCGGGAGTCGAGGAGGGTCTGATAGGTGCGCACCGTGGTGGGGCGGAGATCGCGCTCGACCAGGTAGCGCTTCGCGAACGTGCCGACGGTGTTACGGACGGCATCTCGCGCGCGTCGCTCGGCAGCCATCCGGCGCGCCGCCGGTGGAGACCACTCCTCCCGATCGATCAAGGAGCGCTCCGTCGCGAGCCACGCCTCGGCGTCCATCTTGGTGCCGAAGCTGCGTGAGTAGCGAGTGCCGTCGGGCATCGCGTACCTCGCTCGGTACGAGACGCCGGCACGAGCTGAGCGGCGCTCGACCTCCCCGAATCCCCGTCGTCGTGCCACCCCGCGAGACCTCCGAAAACCGTCCGTGGGGGATACTTCCCCCTAACCCCATGCCAACCCCCTGCTATGGAACCCCATGCTCCGCAAGCAGGGTGTGGGGGACTGGTGGGGGAAAGAATGGCAGAACGTGTCCATCATAGACCATCTTTGACCTGCAATTTTACGCTTGGCATCGAACGCATGAGCGAAGATTTGTCTGCTTTGCAAGCAGGGGGTTAGGGGTTCGAGTCCCCTAGGCTCCACCGCTCCCCGCGATTCGTCTGCGGTCCGCCCGCTGAGAAGTCGTATGGATCCGCAGACGAATCGGTGTCCGCCCGCGAGCACGCTCACCTGTACCGGGTGACCCCGCCGCGGCTCCGGGCGTTCGACGCTGCGTCGGTATCTCTGACTCGAGGAGCGGGCATGGCGAAGAAGTTCAACGGTGTGGTCAACATCGACGTGCGGGACTCGGTCCCCGACTGGACGCCGTTCCGGGAGTCGCCGGCCCCCGAGGGTGCGCCCAACGTGCTGGTCGTGCTGTACGACGACACCGGCCTGGCCGCCTGGTCGCCGTACGGCGGGCGCATCAACATGCCGACGATGCAGAAGCTCGCCGACAACGGGCTCACCTACACGCAGTGGCACACCACCGCGCTGTGCTCACCGACCCGGTCGTGCCTGCTCACCGGACGCAACCACCACCAGAACGGCTTCGCCCAGATCGCCGAGGGCGCCCAGGGCTTCCCGGGCCACACCGGACACATCCCGATGGAGAACGCGACCATCGGGGAGGTGCTCCGCGAGAACGGCTTCAACACCTACTGGGTCGGCAAGAACCACAACGTGCCGCTCGACGAGTGGGCGGTGGGCGCCACGCGCCGCAACTGGCCATTGGCCCGTGGGTTCGACCGCTACTACGGCTTCATCGGCGGTGAGACCAACAACTGGTACCCGACGCTGGTCGAGGACAACCACTACGTCGACCAGCCGTACCTCCCGGAGGAGGGCTACCACCTCTCGCAGGACCTGGCCGACAAGGCGATCTCGTACATCGCGGACAGCAAGACCTCGGCGCCGAAGAAGCCCTGGTACCTGTGGTTCTGCCCCGGCGCCAACCACGCGCCACACCACGCGCCGGAGGAGTACATCGCCAAGTACGCCGGCCAGTTCGACGACGGCTACGAGGCCTACCGCGAGTGGGTCCTGCCGAGGATGG
>DATDBH010000011.1:0-32544 GCA_036524985.1 Microlunatus sp.
GCACGCATGAGAACCGTCCCCCTCGGCACCACCGACGCCCTGGTGCCCAACGTCGTCCTCGGTCTGATGCGGATCGCCGAGCTCGACGACGACACAGTCAAGACCCTGATCGCCACGGCCCGGGACGCCGGCATCGACTTCTTCGACCACGCCGACGTCTACGGCGGCGAGCTGCACGGCTGCGAACGCCGCTTCGCCGAGGCCATGCAGCTGTCCGCGGCCGAGCGCGAGCAGATCACCCTGCAGACCAAGGCCGGCATCGTCGGTGACGGTCCGTACTTCGACTTCTCCTACGAGCATCTGATCCGCTCGGTCGAGGGCTCACTGCGGGCGCTGCAGACCGACTACGTCGACATCCTGTTGCTGCACCGTCCCGACGCCCTGGTGGAGCCGGACGAGGTCGCCCGCGCCTTCGACGAGCTCGAGTCCGCCGGCAAGGTCCGCGCCTTCGGGGTGTCGAACCAGACGCCGCGACAGATCGACCTGCTCAAGAAGTCGGTCACCCAGCCGCTGGTGGCCAACCAGCTGCAGCTGTCGATCACGCACGCGCCGATCGTCGCCCAGGGCGTCGCCGCCAACATGCTGGGACTGGACCAGTCGGTGACGCTGGACGGCGGCGGGATCGTCGACTACTGCCGCTTCCACGACATCACCATCCAGGCGTGGTCACCGTTCCAGGCGGGTTTCTTCAACGGGGTCTTCCTCGGCTCCGAGGACTACCCCGAGCTCAACGCGGTGATCGACAGGCTGGCGGCGCAGTACGACGTCCCACCGATCGCCATCGCGACCGCGTGGATCACCCGGCACCCGGCCCAGATGCAGGTGGTGCTGGGCACCACCACGCCGGAGCGGGTCGCCGCCGCCGCGCAGGGTTCGGACCTCGCGCTGACCCGGGCCGAGTGGTACGAGCTGTTCCGCGCCGCCGGGCACCGCGTGCCGTGACCGATCCATCTCGACAACCGGCACAGGAGGGACGTCGATGAGAGTCGTCGTGACAGGAGGATCGGGCAGAGCCGGTCAGTGGGTCGTCCGCGAGCTCGCGGCGGCGGGTCATGAGGTCATCAACATCGACGTCGTCGAACGATCCGAGCTGGAGCTGCCCGGCGAGTTCTGCCGGGTCGAGCTGGCCGACGCCGGCAAGGTCTACGACGCGTTGTTCCAGTTGCGGCCCGACGGCATCTGCCACCTCGCCGCGAACCCGGCACCGAGCGGTCAGGCACGGATCGACGTGTTCGACAACAACGTCCGCAGTGCCTACCACCTGATGCAGGCGGCCGGCGACCTCGGGGTCTCACGACTGGTGTACGCCTCCAGCGAGATGGCCACCGGCCTGCTCACCGAGGGTACGGTGCCCCGGCAGATCCCGTTCGACGAGACCGAACGCCATCCCTCACCCAACGCGTACGCCCTGAGCAAGTACCTCAGCGAGGTGATCGCTGACTCGCTCGCCGTTCGCTATCCGGAGACAGCCTGGGTGGGACTGCGCATCAACAACGTGATCCCGCCCGGCGACTACGACCGCTTCCGGGCCGAGTGGGACGATCCCGCACGGAGCATGGGCAACTTCTGGAGCTACATCGACGCCCGGGACGTGGGGACCGCCTACCGGGCGGCGCTGGAGGGGACCACCACTGGCCACGAGGTGTGCCTGATCGCGGCCGCCGACACGCGGGCCCAGCGTGGCCTGCGCGAGCTGATGGCCGAGTTCTACGACGGCTACGACAGCTTCGCCGTCGACTACGAGGATCCGAGATCCGCGTTCGACTGCTCCCGGATGCAGGAGCTGTTCGGCTGGACCGCCACGCACAGCTGGCGCGACGCTCTGGGCTGACTCCGAGCGTAGGGTGAGCGGGATGAACGTGGCTTCGACATGATCTGGCCGTCGGCCGGGGTGCTGCGGGGCCGGGCGTCACCCGCACCCTCGACGGTCGAGCTGGCGCTCCTCGACACCGCCGGGGTGATCGTCGCCGTCAACGACGCCTGGCTCGCGTTCGCCGCCGAGAACGGGGGAGAGACGGACCGCACCGGAGTCGGGATGTCCTATCTGCGCATCTGCGAGGAGGCGGACGACCAGGCGTCGTGTGAGGTGGCAGCCGCCATCCGGTCGGCGGTCTCCGGCGATCTCCCGGCGCCGATGGTGCTGTCGGTTCCCTGCGACGCGCCCGGGACGCCCCGCACCTTCGACGTGCTGGTGTCGTCCCGCTTCGGCGACGACGGACGCTGTGTGGGAGCCACGGTCACGTTCTCCCGCACCGACCCGACCTCCCGCGCTGCCCCGACCTCCCGCGCTGACCCGACCCCGGAGCGGGCGGACCACGGGCTGAAACGTCGTCTGATCGAGATCGTCGACGACCACCGGGGTCCGACCGCCGTGCGCCTGTCCGTCGACTTCGCCGGCCCGCTGGACTCCCGGCTCACCGCCGATCTCGAGGACACCGTTCTGCGGGTGGTCGAAGCGACCCTGGATCAGGTGATGCGCGTGCGCGGAGCCAGCACCGTCCACGTGTCCGTCGCCGTGTCCGGTCCGCACGTGGTGGTGCAGATCGTGTACGGGGGGTCGGGCGTCGATGACACGGCGGGCAGAACCGAGCCCGACTGGATGAGACGGTCCGCGGAGTCCCGCGGGGGCACGTTGGAGATCGATTCCACTGCCGACGGCACCGCCATCCGCTGGACCGCGAAGCTCCGGCCGGTCGGGCGCGTCAGGTGACCGGCCGGTTGCGATAGCGCCCGACCAGCTCCCGGGCGGCGACCTGCATCCGTACGGGTGGCAGGCCGCGGGCGATCTGGCCGAGATCGTCGACCACCATCTCGCCGATCTGGCTGAACGCCTGCGGGATGCCGCCGGCGCGGTGGCCGGAGAAGACCAGGCCATCGAGTCGACGGTAGGGATCGTCCGGCGGCACCGGCTCCTGCGGCCAGACGTCCACGCCGGCCTGGACACGGCCGGCGACGAGCTCGGCCAGCAGGGCGTCGTAGTCCACCACCGCGGCCCGACTGACCAGGATCAGCCGCGCCCCGTCGGGCAGCATCGCCAGCTCCGACGCACCGAGCAGGTGCTCGCTGTCCGCGGTCACGGTGGCCAGCACGAAGACGAACCGGCTCCGGGCCAGCAGCTCGGGCAGCGTCGCGGGAACCAGGCCCCACTCGGTGAGAGCACGCTGGGGCAACCACGGGTCGTACACCCGCAGGTCCACGGCGAACGCCGCCAGCAGGGGGCGCAGGGCCCGGCCGAGGTTGCCGTACCCGATCAGGCCGACCCGCGCGCCGCGGAGCAGGATGGCGTCGGCGTTGCCGTCCGCCACGTACCTCTCGGTGCCGGAGCGGAACGCGCGGTCCTCCCGGCTGATCCCGCGGGCCACGTCCAGCGCGAGACCCAGGGCGTGCTCGGCGACCGCCTGCGCGTACGCGGGTCCGCAGCCCAGCACGTGGATCCCGCGGGCGAACGCACCGGCGTAGTCGACGTTGGGGAAGAAGTTGCCTTCCACGTTGCAGATCGCCTTCAGGCTGGTCGCCCGGGCCAGCCGCTCGGGCGGAAGATCCGGTTGACCGATGATCGCGAAGGCCTCCGGCAGCACCGCGTCGAAGGACTCGGGACCATGATCATCGGACAGGTCCACCACCCGGAAGGCACCGTCGAGCTCCTGGCGCGCCGCGGAGGTGAAGATCCGTTCGGCACGTTGGGGTGCCGGCTGCAGGATCACCAACGGCTTGTGGTCGGTGATCATCGGCTCTGGCCCGGACCGGCATCGCGGGCTCGGATGATCATGGCCGACCGGTCGCGGGCCTGCAGCTTGGTCAAGATCGCCGCGGCCGGCGCCGAGTGGGGTCCGCCGGCGAACACGTGCGCGATCCGGCGGGCCAGCGAGGCGCCGAAGACGACGCCGCCATCGTGCAGCGTACGGATCGCCTGCACCACCTCGTCGGCTGCCACACCGTCGGCGGCCCGGCCCACCTCGTCGATGTCCGGCATCGGCTCGAGCAGCGAGGCCAGCCCGTCACGGTGGACGGGTTGGTCGTCGGCGATCAGCACGGTGATGGGCACGATCTCCGGCTCACTGATGGTTCACCTCCGCTGAGGGGTCTTACGGCTCGAACGGTCGTCCCGCCCGCGGGTGGACACGTGATCGCGGTGCTGCCACCCAGTTCGGCGGCCCGCTCGCGCAGGGAGAGCAGACCGACTCCGGCTGTCCGGTCCGACGATATCCCGGTCCCGTCGTCGGCGACCTCGACCACCCAGGGCACCCGGTCCGGCCGACAGCCGAAACCCGTGCGGTGGTCGCCCGGGCGTGCCGGCTGGTGTTGGTCAGCGCCTCGGCGACGATCCGGTACGCCGCCACCTCCACCGCCGCCGGCAGGGTGTCGACCTGCTGGTGCTCGACCTCGGCCGGCAGACCGCCCGACCGGGCGGCCTCCGCCTGCTGCTCGATCGCGGCCAGCAGCCCGAGATCGTCCAGCGCCGGGGGCCAGAGCCCGTCCGCCGGTTCTGGCCCGTGGTGGCGGAGAGCTGGGCGCTGGTGGTGATCTTGTCGATGATGATCCTGGGCCCGTCGGCCGGCGCCGTGGTGGCTCCGCTGCACCTGCTCGTCGGCTACACGGTGCTCGGTGTCCTGGTGGCCACGAAACGGTCCGACCGCTAGATCCGACGGCCGTCCTGGAGATAGGCGGTCTCACCTGCTGTCTGTCCCACCGCCACGCTCAACCGGCGGTGGGACAGCGGTGTCACCACCGCGGCCGCCTGGTCGAGGGTGAGCAGGGCCACGGAGTTGATCTCGTTCTCCTGCAGGGAGAACCTGGCCAGGGCCTCCTCGGTGACCAGCCCACCGTCGAAGATCAGCTCCAGTGCGTCCTCCCAACCCAGGTACGGGGGCAGCCAGTCCGCCACCAGCAATCGGCCGACCACCAGGTCGACACCGAGCTCTTCCCGGACCTCCCGAACAGCCCCCTCGCGGGGCGGCTCACCCGGCTCGACGATGCCGCCCGGCAGCTCCCAGTCGCTCTTGAAGGCGGTGTCGCAGAGCAGGATCCGACCCTCGCTGTCGCGCATCAGCACATGGGCGATCAGCCGCTTCCGCGGTAGCACCGTGTTCATCACGCCGGAGAACCCGTCCGGACCACCGACCACGTCGGCGGCCAGCCGCGCGAACAGCAGCAGATCGTCGTAGGATCCGTCGCCCCGTGGGACGACCGCTCGGCGGGCACCCTCCAGCCGGAAGCCCGACCGCAGCACCGCCCGGCGCGCGAACCGGTCGGCCGCCGGCACGGCGACCTCGATCCGCCGCAGCCCGGAGACCAGCGCCTGCTCGGCCAAGGTCGTGACGGCCTCCTGGAGCTCGTCGGGTGCCAGCCCGGGCTGCCAGCTGAGATCGGCGATGCCGTGATCGCCGATCGTCAGCCGGACCGACTCCGTCACGACTCCGGTGGGGGAGTCGCCTTCTTCGCGGCCGCCTTCTTGGCCGCCGGCTTCTTCGCCGGTGCCTTCTTGCCGGTTGACTTCTTCACCGCAGCGGCGGCCTTCTCCACGGTGTCCTCGAGGGCAGCGGCCGCCTTCTCCACCGTTTCCTCGACCGCAGCGGCCGCCTTCTTCGCGGGCGTCTTCTTGGCGGCTGCCTTCTTCGCGGGGGCCTTCTTGGCGGCTGCCTTCTCGGCCGGAGCCTTCTCGGCCGGAGCCTCTGCCGCAGCCGTTCCCTGGACCTCGGTCACCCGCCTGGTCGGCCTAGGCGAGGCCTGCTTCGCCGCCGCTCGGGTGCCGGCCGTCTCCTTCTCGGGGTCGTCCGACTCCTCCGTCGGCGCAGCCGGGTGCAGCAGCCACCCCGCACCCAGGGGCGGAATCGTCACGCTGGCCGAAGCCTCGAAACCGTTGGACGGCACAGGATGGGCGATCACCTCACCGAGGTTGCCGATGCTCCCGGTGCCGTCGTAGACGTCGGCATCGGTGTTCATGATCTCCTGCCAGGCGCCCTCCGCCGGCAAGCCGACCCGGTAGTCCGGCCGTGGCTCGGAGGAGAAGTTCGTGATGCACGCGATCATCTGCCCCTCGCCGTCGAAACGGACCCAGGAGAACACGTTGCCGCCGCCGTCGTCGGCGTTGATCCAGCGGAAACCCGCCGGATCGTTGTCCAGCTTGAACAACGCCGGATGCGAGATGTAGGCGCCGTTCAGGTCCTTGACCAGGCGCTGGAGACCGCGGTGGCCCCAGTGGGCACTCTGATCCCAATCGATGCTGCGCGACTCCGAGAACTCCTGCCGTTGCCCGAACTCGGTGCCCATGAAGAGCAGCTTCTTGCCCGGATGGGCCCACATGAACGCGTAGAACGCGCGCAGCGTGCCGAACTTGCGCCACTCGTCCTGCGGCACCCGCTCGAACATCGAGCCCTTGCCGTGCACGACCTCGTCGTGACTGATCGGCAGCACGAAGTTCTCCGAGTACGCGTAGGCCATGGCGAACGTCATCTCGTGGTGGTGGTACTGCCGGTAGATCGGCTCGCGGCCCAGGTAGCGCAGCGAGTCGTTCATCCAGCCCATGTTCCACTTGAAGCCGAAGCCGAGACCGCCGTGCTCGATCGCGCGGGTGACCCCGGGCCAGGACGTCGACTCCTCGGCGATCATCATGATCCCCGGCTTGCGCCGGTAGTTGTGCTCGTTGACCCGCTGCAGCAGGTCGACGGCCTCGAGGTTCTCGTTGCCGCCGTAGATGTTCGGCACCCACTGGCCGGCCTCACGGGAGTAGTCGAGGTAGAGCATCGAGGCCACCGCGTCGATCCGCAGACCGTCGATGTGGAACTCCTCCAGCCAGTAGAAGGCGTTGGAGATCAGGAACGCCTTCACCTCGTTGCGGCCGAAGTTGAAGATGTAGGAGCCCCAGTCGGGGTGCCAGCCCAGGCGCGGGTCCTCGTGCTCGTACAGGGCTGTGCCGTCGAACCGCTGCAGCGCCCACGGATCGGTGGCGAAGTGGCCGGGCACCCAGTCCACGATCACCCCGACGCCGGCCTTGTGCAGCTCGTCGACGAGGTAGCGGAACTCGTCGGGGGAGCCGAAGCGGGAGATCGGCGCGAAGTAGCCGGTGACGTGGTAGCCCCACGAGCCGTCGTACGGGTGCTCGGCGACCGGCATCAGCTCGACGTGGGTGAAACCCTGCCAGGTCACGTACTCCACGAGCTCGCGGGCCAGCTCGACGTAGGTCAGGCCCTTGCGCCACGAACCCAGGTGCAGCTCGTAGACGCTGACGGGCTCCTCGAACTGCTTCTTCTGCCCGCGGTACCACAGCCACTCGTCGTCGGTCCAGGTGTACTGCGACTCGTAGACGATGGAGGCGTTGTGGGGCGGCGCCTCGCAGAACTGGGCGAACGGGTCGGCCTTCAACCGCCACACGCCGTCTGCCCCGAGCACCTCGAACTTGTACAGGGTGCCCGTGCCCACCCCCTCGATGAAGAGGGACCAGACGCCGGATCCCGGCACCAGGTGCATCGGCGACGAGTCGCCGTTCCAGTAGTTGAAGTCCCCGACGAGGCGGACGGCCTGGGCGTTGGGCGCCCACACAGCGAAGCGCGTGCCCGTGATCTGACCCCGCTCGCTGTCGGTGACGGTGATCTCGTGGGCGCCGAGTCGCCGCCAGGCCTCGGTGTCGTGACCTTCATGGAAACCGGTCAGGTCCCATCCGGTCAGCTCACCGCCGGGGTCGAATGCCATCGGGTTCTCCTTCGTTGCTCTGGTGTTCAGCAAGGGTGCGGATCGCACCCAGGGGGATCGCGGTCCAGTCGGGACGGTTGCGTACCTCGTACACGAGCTCGTAGACCGCCTTGTCCGCGACGTAGGCCTGCAGGATCGCGAGTTGCGACTCGCTCAGAGGTCCGTCAGCGTACGCGGTCAGGAACGCCTCGCTGGCGGAGGCGAGCCAGCGTGCCGCACCCGGTCCCGGCACGGTCGCCGCGGCGTAGTCGAACGACCGCAGCATCCCGGCGACGTCGCGCCAGGGTGAGTCCAGCGCGAGGCGCTCGGCCATCGTCTTGGCCGGCTCGCCCTCGAAGTCGATGATCTTCCAGCCGTGCGGCGTGTTGAGGGTCTGGCCCAGGTGGAAGTCGCCGTGCACCCGCTGGGTGGCGAGGGTGCCGCTGCCCACCGCGGCGAAGGCCGACCGCAGCCCAGGGGTCAGGTCCTCCAGTGCCGACGCGACCTGGGCGGCGGCGTCGAGACGACCGTTCATGATCGTCTCGGTGACGGCGCCGTCGACCTCGGCGGTCGGGAAGGCACGGCGCAGCGCGGCGTGGATGTGCGCGAGGGCATGGCCGAGACGGGCCGCCTCGTCGGTGAAGTCACGGTCCGCCCGCAGCGAGTCCAGGGCCAGCCCCCAGCCGTCCTCGGCTCGGGCGAGCTTCTCCACCGCCATCGCGAGATCGGTCTCCACCGGCGTGCCGTCCTGGGTCCAGCTGGCCCGAACCCACCCGTAGAGGCGGGCGACGTCGTCGACCCCGCTGCGGGCCAGGGCGTCGTGCACCTCGATGTCGAGGTTGGGGCCCAGCTCGATCCGACGGAAGAACTTGATCATGGCCACCTCGCCGAACATGACCGAGGTGTTGGACTGCTGACCGGTGAACGGGACGGGGGTGGCGTCGCGATCCAGTCCCTCGACAGCCGCACGTCGGAACGACACCTCGGCGTCGCGATCGCGCACGTGGGTCCCGTCGAGCAGCAGACCCCAGATCAGGGCGCAGGCGCTGGGGTCCTGAGTCGCGTCGTAGGCGATCACGGGACCGAGGTCGTCGATCGTCCGTCGACCGATCTCGGCGTGCTGCAGTCCAGGCACCGGAGCGTGGTGATAGGCGACGATCAGCTGGTAGAGCTCGTGCGGCCACGGCGCGGTCTCGTCGGGCTCGGGATCCTCGGCGGGCGGGTAGTCCACCCGGACGATCTCCACCCGGACGGCCGGCCACCTGGACACGTCGGTGAGCCACGGCAGCGGGGTCAGCGAGCCGATCTCGGCGCGGCGACCCTTGCCCGCGAACCAGCGCGCTCCGGACAGGTGCCGCAGGAGCTGATCGGTGATCTCCGGATCCATCAGCCGGTGGTCCAGTGCCGGTGCGGGGAGTCGCCTTGGCGCACGACGGTGAGGATGTGCGCCGGGTCGTCGAAGGTGAGCCGGACGAACGCCCGCTGACCCCAACGCCACGACTGTCCGGTGATCTCGTCGTGCACCAGGAAGACGTCGCCGGCCGTCATGCCCAGGGCATCCATGTCGAGAACGATCTCCGACTCCGCGATCGAGGTCGGATCGAGGTTGCAGATGGTGATCACCACGTCCTCGCCGGCTTTCTTGGAGAAGACCAGGACGCCGCTGTGCGGCGCGTGATGGAAGGTCAGATCGCGCAGCTGCTGCAGCGCGGGGTGCTCGCGGCGGATCTGGTTCAGCCGACCCAGCAGCAGGTTGAGGTTCTCCCCGCTCTCCTCCGCCGCCGCCCAGTCGCGGGGACGGTACTCGAACTTCTCGGAGTGCAGGTACTCCTCCCGGCCGCGGGCGAGCACCTCGTTCTCGAACAGCTCGAAGCCGGCGTACACACCCCAGGTCGGCGACAGCGTGGCGGCGAGGACCGCGCGGATCGTGAACGCCGTCTTGCCGCCCCACTGCAGGAAGCTGGGCAGGATGTCGGGGGTGTTGACGAAGAAGTTCGGCCGGAAGAACGCGTCGGTCTCGGTGGTGAGCTCGGTCAGGTACTCCTCGATCTCCCACTTCTCGTTCCGCCACGTGAAGTAGGTGTAGCCCTGATGGAAACCAGCCTTGCCGAGCGCGTGCATCATGGCCGGCTTGGTGAACGCCTCGGCGAGGAAGAGCACGTCGGGGTCGGTCTTGCGCACCTCCGCGAACAGCCAGGCCCAGAACTCCACCGGCTTGGTGTGCGGGTTGTCCACCCGGAAGATCCGCACCCCGTGCGACATCCACAGGCGCACGATCTCCAGCCACGCCGCTCGGATGCCGTCCCGGTCGGCGTCGAAGTTGAAGTTGTAGATGTCCTGGTACTTCTTCGGCGGGTTCTCCGCGTACGCGATCGAGCCGTCGGCCCGGTGGGAGAACCACTCGGGGTGCTGGGTGACCCACGGATGGTCCGGGGAGGCGTTGAGCGCGAGGTCGAGGGCGATCTCCACCCCCAGCTCCTTGGCCCGGGCCACGAACCGGTCGAACGCGTCGAAGTCGCCGAGGTCGGGGTGGATGGCGTCGTGGCCGCCCTCGACGTTGCCGATCGCCCAAGGCGATCCGGGGTCACCCGGACCGGCCTGCAGGGTGTTGTTGGCGCCCTTGCGGAAGCTGGTGCCGATCGGGTGGATCGGCGGGAGGTAGACGACGTCGAACCCCATCGCCGCGGCGGCTTCCAGCCGACTGTGCGAGCTGTCGAACGTGCCGGAGACCCAGTCGCCCTGGTCGTTCTTGTGGGCGCCCTCCGACCGGGGGAAGAACTCGTACCAGGAGGAGAAGAGCGCCCGCTGACGGTCGACGAAGACGGGGTAGTCGGGGGTGGGCGAGACGAATTCGCGGGGGCCGAAACGGATCATGGCCTGCCGAACGGCGGGCGCCAGGGCGATGCGCAGCCGATCCTCCACCTGCTGGGGGGCGGCCAGGCCGTCGGCCGCGCCGCTCAGCACCCCGGCGGTGTCGTGGTCACCGGCCTGCCGGGCACGAAGCGCGGCGGCGTGGAACAGGGCGGTGCCCTCGGTGATCATCAGGCTGACGTCGATGCCGGCCGGGATCTTGATCTCGGCGTTGTGCACCCAGGTCTCCCACGGGTCACTCCAGCCTTCGACCCGGAACGTCCACGGGCCCTCGGTGCCGAGCGACACGTACGCGTGCCACCAGTCGAAGCCGAGCGGCGTGGTCGGCTCCATCCGGACCTCGGTCTCGACGCCCGCCGGGTTGGTCACGATCACCGAGGCGTTCACCGCGTCGTGCCCCTCCCGGAACACCGTGGCGCGCACTTCGAACTCCTCGCCGACGGCGGCTTTCACCGGGTAGGCGCCCCCCTCGATCACCGGCGACACCTTGGTCACCGGGATCCGGCCGTACGGGGTGCCGAGCCCGCCGGCGACGATGCTCTCGTCGGGGGCGGCCTCGACGCCGGCCGTGGGCGCAACGGGGGTCGCTGCGGGCGTCGTGGAAGTGGTCTCGGTCACATCTACGTCGGTCACGTGGTCAACCTATCGGCAGGGCGCGAGCCGTGGCAGGGGTGGGGGAGACTGGCTGGGACGTCCGCTGATCAGTCGACCTGCAGCACCACCACGGAGCGGCCCGGGATCCAGAGCCTGCTGCCGGCTGGCACCTTGTCCTCGGGCAGCTCACCCTGCCGCCCGGTGTGCGCGACCACGGTGTACGTGGTGGCCCAGTCACCGTCGGGCAGCGTGACCTGCACGGGGTCCGAGCCGCCGTGGAGCCAGATCAGCAAGGCGTCGTCGTGGTCGCGGTCGGCATGGTCGTCGGCGAGGTACACACCCAGCGTGCGACGGTGCTGGTCGTGCCAGTCGGCGCTGGTCATCTCGGTCTCCTCGCCACCGAACCAGGCGAGGTTCTTGCGCCCGGTCGGCTCGCCGGTGCTGTCGAGCACAGGCTCTCCGTGGCGGTACCGGCTGCGGCGCAGGACGGGGTGCTCGGCGCGGAGCCTGAGCAGCCGCCGGGTCAGGTCGTGCAGGTCGGACCAGTCGGTCTCGGGGTCCCAGTGCATCCACGACAGGGGCGAGTCCTGGCAGTAGGCGTTGTTGTTGCCGTGCTGGGTGCGGCCGCGCTCGTCGCCGGCGGTGATCATGGGCACCCCGGCGGCCATGATCATGGTCGCCAGCATGTTGCCCGCCTGGCGGTGCCGCAGCGACACGATCACCGGGTCGTCGGTCTCTCCCTCGACGCCACAGTTCCAGGAACGGTTGTCCTCGGTCCCGTCGCGATTGGACTCACCGTTCGCCCCGTTGTGCTTGACGTTGTAGGTCACCACGTCGCGCAGCGTGAACCCGTCGTGGGCGGTCACGAAGTTGACACTGGCGCTCGCCTGACGGCCATGGTGGTCGAAGACGTCGGGTGAGCCGGTCAGTCGCTGACCCATCTCGGCGACACCGAACGTGTTGCCTCGCCAGAAGTCGCGGACGTAGTTGCGGAACTTGTCGTTCCACTCGCTCCAGCGGCGCCCGAAGGAGCCGACCTGGTAGCCGTACGGGCCGAGGTCCCAGGGCTCGGCGATGATCTTGGTCCGACTCAGCACCGGATCGGTGCGCATCAGCTGCTGGAACGGATGGTGCAGGTCGACCTGGTGGTGCTCGTCCCGGATCAAGGTGGTGACCAGGTCGAAGCGGAAGCCGTCGACCCCCATCTCGCTGACCCAGTAGCGCAACGAGTCCGCGACCAGCTGCAGGACTCCCGGTTGGGCGGTGTCGACCGAGTTGCCGCAGCCGGTCACGTCGTAGTCGGTGCGGAGGTCGTCGGTGAGGCGGTAGTAGCCGGAGTGGTCCAGCCCGCGGAACGACAGGGTCGGTCCCTCGTGCCCACCTTCGCCGGTGTGGTTGTAGACCACGTCCAGGATCACCTCGAGACCGGCTTCGTGGAAGGCGGAGACCATGTCCTTGAACTCGGTGACCTGCTGACCGAGGGTGCCGACCGAGCCGTACGCGGCGTGCGGGGCGAAGAAGCCGAGGGTGTTGTAGCCCCAGTAGTTGGACAGGCCGCGGCGGATCAGGAAGGGCTCGGAGACGAAGTGGTGGACGGGCAGCAGCTGGACCGAGGTGACGCCCAGCTCTTTGAGGTGCTCGATCACGGCGGGGTAGGCCAGACCCGCATAGCTGCCCCGCAGGTGCTCGGGAACGGCCGGGTGCAGCCGGGTGAACCCCTTGACGTGGAGCTCGTAGAGCACGGTGTCGGCCATCGGGATCGCGGCCCGGAGGGGCGTCGGCGGCGGAGTGTCCGCGACGACGACACCGAGCGGTACGGCGTTGAAGGAGTCGCGGGGATCCGGCTCGTAGTCGGACGCCTCGGTGTGGTCGAGGATGGGGCCGCGGTAGTCGACACCGCCGGTGATCGCCCGCGCGTACGGGTCGAGCAGCAGCTTGGCCGGGTTGAACCGGGCGCCGGAGTGCGGCGCCCAGCCGCCGTGCACGCGATAGCCGTAGCGCTGTCCGGCGACGACACCCTGGACGTGTCCGGTCCAGACGCCGTCGTGCCCGCGGCTCAGATCGATGTTGCGCTGGCCCTTGTCCTCACCGATCAGCACCAGCTCGACGCGCGTCGCCCGCGGGGACCACAGGCCGAACCGGGCACCGTCGCCGCGGAGGCGGGCGCCGAGACAGGACGAGTCCGCCGGGGGTGGCAGGATCGCCGGAGTGGGGCTCATATCGCTCGCTCGTGGTCGGTGCTGGTTGCCGGTGCAGCAGGAACTGATCAGCCGGGCGACGCTGCCCTCCCGGCGGACCGGGGCCTACATTGTGCCCTGCGCCACACGAACGCGCAGACACAGCAGAAGTTACTGACGGGTAATATACGGGTCTTGTCGAGGCGGGCTGTCGGGCAGCGCTCGAACACGAGACCGAGAGGTGAGGCATGAAGATCCTGGTGCTGGTGAAGCACGTCCCGGATGCGACCGGCGAGCGAGGCTTCGCCGCCGACCACACCGTGGACCGCGAGGCGAGCGACGGCCTGCTGTCGGAGCTCGACGAGTATGCCGTCGAGCAGGCCCTGCGGGTGGCCGATGACGAGGACGGCGTGGAGGTCGTGGTGCTCACCGTCGGTCCAGACGACGCGTCGGACGCGATCAAACGGGCCCTGCAGATGGGCGCCTCCGGCGGCATCCACGTGCTCGACGACGCGATCGCCGGTTCGGACGCCCTGGCCACCAGCGAGATCCTGGCCGCCGCCGTCCGCAAGGCCGAGCCGGATCTGGTGCTGTGCGGGATGGCCTCCACCGACGGCGCCATGGGCGTCGTGCCGGTGATGGTGGCCGAGCGCCTCGGCTGGCCGGCCGCGACGCTCGGCGCCACCCTGGAGGTGGCCGAGGGTGTGGTCACCATCCGGCGGGACACCGACACCGCGAGTCTGACCATCGAGGCGACACTGCCTGCGGTGGTCAGCGTGACCGACCAGTCCGGCGAGGCGCGGTATCCGTCGATGAAGGGCATCCTGTCGGCCAAGAAGAAGCCCGTGGAGACCTGGGACCTGTCCGACCTGGGGATCGAGGCCGGATCGGTCGGCCTGGATGCGGCCTGGAGCACGGTCGCCGACACCACCCCGCGTCCGCCCAAGCAGGCCGGGACCGTGGTGCCCGATGCGGACGGTGCCGGCTCGGCGGCCCTGGTCGAGTTCCTGGCCGCCGGCAAGTTCATCTGATCCACGCACGCGAGAGGAAGTCGGAAACCATGTCTGAAGTCGTCGTCGTCGCCGAGCTGGCCGACGGGCACGTCGCCAAACCCACTCTCGAGCTGTTGACCCTGGCGCGCCGGATCGGCTCTGCGGTCGTGGTCGTGTTCGGTGACGGTGCTGCCGTGGCGGACACCCTCGGCGAGTACGGGGCCGGCACGGTGTTGTCCGTGGTCGATCCGGCCATCGAGGAGTACCTGGTCGCGCCGAAGGCCGAGGCACTGGCCCAGATCATCGCCGATCGCTCGCCCTCCGCGGTGTTGATCACCTCCTCGGCGGAGGGCAAGGAGATCGCCGGTCGGCTCGCGGTGAAGCTCGGAGCGGGTCTGATCACCGACGCGACCGACGTCGCCGCCGACGGCACGACCACCCAGTCGGTGTTCGCCGGCAACTGGACCGTCCGTGCGTCGGTCGGTCACGGCGTCCCGGTGGTCACGGTGAAGCCGAACGCCGTGGCCCCGGAGCCCGCCCCGACCGAGGCGGCGGTCTCGGAGGCGGTGGTAACGATCTCGGAGGCGGCCAAGGGCGCCCGGATCGTGAAGACCGAGCCGAAGGGGGCCAGTGGCCGACCCGAGCTGACCGAGGCCGCGATCGTGGTCTCGGGCGGGCGCGGCACCGGTGGCGACTTCGGTGCGGTGGAGGCGTTGGCCGACGCGCTGGGGGCCGCCGTCGGGGCGTCCCGGGCGGCGGTGGACTCGGGCTGGTACCCGCACGCGTACCAGGTCGGACAGACCGGCAAGACCGTGTCGCCCCAGCTCTACCTGGCCGCCGGCATCTCCGGGGCCATCCAGCACCGGGCCGGGATGCAGACCTCCAAGTCGATCGTCGCGGTCAACAAGGACCCGGAGGCGCCGATCTTCGCGCTGGCCGACCTCGGGGTGGTCGGTGACCTGCAGACCGTGCTGCCGGCGGTCACCGAGCAGGTCAAGGCGCGCAAGGGCTGACGCCCTCCGCGCGGGCACAATGGCAGCCGTGACCCGGACCTACCTCGACCACGCGTCGACCACGCCCGTGGTGCGCGCCGCCGTCGAGGCCATGTCCGCCCACTGGGGAGCGGCCGGGAACCCGTCGTCGCTGCACGCCTCCGGACGCGCGGCGCGTCGTGCGCTCGAGGAGTCCCGGGAGCAGATCGCCGACCTGGTCGGGGCCCGGCCGGTCGAGGTGATCTTCACCTCCGGCGGCACCGAGGCCGACAACCTGGCGATCAAGGGATCGTTCTGGGCGCGTCGGGCGGGTGGCCGCTCCCGGGTGGTGGTCAGTTCGATCGAGCACCACGCGGTGCTCGATCCGGCCCGTTGGCTGGCGTCCTCGGCGGGGGCGGACCTGGTGGAGATCGGTGTCGACCCGTCCGGTCGGATCGGCGTGGGTGAGCTGGCTGCGGCCGTCGACGACCGCACGGCTGTCGTCTCGGTGATGTGGGCCAACAACGAGATCGGCACCCTTCAGCCCGCCACGGAGTTCGCCGAGATCGCCCACCGGGCAGGGGCCTGGGCGCACAGTGACGCGGTTCAGGCCGTCGGCCACGTGCCCGTCGACTTCGCGGTCAGCGGCCTGGACCTGATGACGGTCACCGCCCACAAGCTCGGCGGCCCCGTCGGGGTGGGGGCCCTGGTCGCACGGCGCGAGATCGGTGTGGAGTCAGTCCTGCACGGCGGCGGCCAGGAGCGTGACGTCCGGTCCGGGACGCTCGATGTGGCCGGGGTCGCGGGCTTCGCGGCGGCGTTGGAACTGGCCGTGGCGACGCAGGCATCCGAGCACGCGCGGTTGGAGTCACTGCGTGCCGGCCTGGTCGCGGCGGTCCTGGCCGCTGCGCCGGATGCCGTCGTGCACGGACCTTCCGACGCCGCCGAACGGCTGCCCGGTGTGCTGAACGTCGAGCTGCCCGGTTGCTCCGCCGACGCCCTGCTGCTCCTGCTGGACGCCGCCGGCATCGACTGCTCCACCGGCTCCGCCTGCACGGCCGGGGTGGCCGAACCGAGTCACGTGCTGGTGGCGCTCGGCCGGACGGAGCGGCAGGCCGGGTCGGCGCTCCGCTTCTCCCTCGGCCACACCTCGACCCGGGCCGATGTCGACGCCCTGACGGTCGCTCTGCCCGAGGTGCTGGTCCGAGCCCGGGCGTTCGGCGGCCTGACGGTCTGAGGTCGCCGGGGTGGGTGGGCTGGCGGCGGTGGGGCTGACAATAGCCGGCCACGGACGTGATGCGCGGCGCGTCGGCGGCGGGTGAGCGGTAGTTCCCATCCACGGACGTGACGTGCCGGGGTTCCGGTTGCCCAAGGCCGGCACTATCCAGCCACGGCCGTGATCTTCGAAGGGCTGGCGGCCGGTGGCCCCCTGTGATGGCCATGCCCATCGACACCACGCTTCTCGACACCAGCCGCCCGTTCACCCGACGCGCCGCTCTGGCGGCTTCGCTCAGCGACCACGACCTCCAAGGACCTCATTTCCGACGGGTCTTCCACGGTGTCTACGTGCGCGCCGGCACCGCCCTGACCGCCCGGGTGCGCGCTGCGGCTGCGCTGTTGGTCGTTCCCGCGGGGTCGTACGTGAGTCACCACACCGCAGCCCAGCTGTGGGGAGGTTGGGCTCCGCCGTCGCCCGAGACGCACATCAGCTG
Organism: Microlunatus sp.; assembly: GCA_036524985.1. Taxonomy (GTDB): domain Bacteria; phylum Actinomycetota; class Actinomycetes; order Propionibacteriales; family Propionibacteriaceae; genus Microlunatus. The sequence goes on from DATDBH010000011.1 coordinate 16,986, forward strand.
GCCTACCGCGGAATCCTGCTCGCGGTCGAGTACGAGGGGCGCCAGCACGCCGAGAGCACGGTGCAGTGGAACAAGGACATCCGACGTCGTACGAGGCTGGAGGGGCTGGGCTGGCGGTTCATTCTGGTCACCGCCGAGGGTGTGTACGACCGCCCTGAGGAGACTCTGCACGACATCAAGCACGCACTCCGGAGCCGCGGCATCGCCACCACGCGCAGCAAGCCGTCGACCGAGTGGCGTCGCGAGTTCGTCGGCGTACGCGTTGCCGGTGATCGCTGAGGTCGAAGCGCAGCGGGGAATGTCGTCCATGGGCGGGAAATCCCGCGCGGCTGTCGTACGGGGGCGGGAATCGGCGTCCATGGCTGGAATTGCCGGACCCCTAGAGGCCCCTACCGCCCGACCCCCTGCCCGCCAGACCGGCCCGCCGGGTGCCCCTGGCCAGCTTGCCGTAGTCCAGCACTCCGGGACCGCCTGTCGGCACTGGGTATCGATGTCCGGATCTATCACGCCACGGCAGTTCTCGTTCCCTGACGGCCAGTTCACCACATGTCCACGCCGGTCGGGCCGGATACACTGCGCGAGGCACAGTGACAGGTCGAGCACTCGACCGGCCGTCGGGGTTCCTGTTCAGCGCCTACCGTAGGTACGCATCCTGAACGATCGGGCCGGTCGTTCGACACGTCGACTCGATCGTCAGGGGAGGAGCTCACCGATGCGCGTTCTGGCCGCCATGTCGGGAGGGGTCGACTCCGCCGTGGCCGCGGCCCGGGCAGTCGAAGCCGGTCATGACGTGACCGGGGTGCATCTGGCGCTGTCGAAGAACCCGCAGTCCTACCGGACGGGGGCCCGGGGGTGCTGCTCCAGGGAGGACGCCCACGACGCGCGACGCGCGGCCGACGTCCTCGGGATCCCGTTCTACGTCTGGGATCTGAGCCAGGAGTTCGCCGCCGACGTGGTGGACGACTTCGTCGCCGAGTACGCAGCCGGCCGCACCCCGAACCCGTGCCTGCGCTGCAACGAGAAGATCAAGTTCTCGGCGGTGCTGCGACGCGGGATCGCGTTGGGCTTCGACGCCGTCTGCACCGGTCACTACGCCGTGCTGAGCGAGGGACCGAGTGGCACCGAGATGCATCGGGCCGTCGACTCCGACAAAGACCAGTCGTACGTGCTCGGCGTGCTGAACAAGGACCAGCTGGCGCACTCGCTGTTCCCGCTGGGTGGCTCGTTGAAGAGCGAGGTCCGGGCCGAGGCCGACCGCCGTGGGCTGGCGGTGGCGGACAAGCCCGACAGCCACGACATCTGCTTCATCGCCGACGGCGACACCGCCGGCTTCCTGGACCGCCGTCTCGGCTCTCGGCCCGGCGCGATCACCGACCAGACCGGCGCCACCATCGGGCGGCACGACGGCACCCATCACTACACCGTCGGCCAGCGCAAGGGGTTGCGGATCGGGACCCCGGCCGCCGACGGCCGGCCGCGCTACGTCCTCGACATCTCGCCGGTGACGAACACGGTCACGGTGGGTCCGCGGGAGGCGCTGCTGGTCCGCGAGATCTCCGGCATCCGCCCGACCTGGACCGATCGCCCCGTCGTCGGCCCGTGGCAGGGTCAGGTCCAGGTCCGCGCCCACGGCGAGCCGGTCACCGCCGAGATCGCGTACGCCGGTGATCGGGTGGTCGCGCGCCTGGACCAGCCGATCGCCGGGGTCGCCGCCGGACAGGCGCTGGTCAGCTACCGGGGTTCGCAGGTGGTGGGCAGCGCCACCATCAGCGAGACCGTTTCATGATCACGAGCGAGCCTCTCACGCTCACGAGCGAGGGGGTCGTCTCGACCGGGATCGGTTCCTGGCCCGGCACGGAGATGGCCGACGCGCTCAGGATCGCCTTCGCGGAGTGTCCCGATCTTCCCTATCTGCCTGAGCTTCCGGCCCGCGGTCCGTACGCCGGACTGGTCGGCCGCGGGACCGCACTGCTGACCGGACTCGGGATCGACCTCCAGTCCGCCGGCTGGCGGCTGACCGATGTCTCATCCCGCGACCATCGGCGCGCGATCGCCATGCTGCGGTCCGACCTCGATCAGCTGGAGGAGATCGCCCAGGGCTACGAGGGTCCGGTCAAGATCGCGATCGCCGGTCCGTGGACGCTGGCGGCCTCACTGGAGCATCCCCGCGGCGACAAGGTGCTGGCCGACAGCGGTGCGCGGCGGGAGGTGGGTCAGTCCCTGGAGCAGGGGATCGTGGATCTGGCGGCCGAGCTGGCCCGACGGCTGCCGGCGATCACCACCGTCATCCAGCTCGACGAGCCGTCGCTGCCGGCCGTGCTGGGTGGCGGGATCGCCACCGCGAGCGGGTTGGGCCGGCACCGTCCGGTCGACATCCCTGAGGTCAGCACGGCCTACACCCGGCTGGTCGAGCGGCTCGGCCGGACGCCGGTGATCGTGCACTGCTGCGCACCGGGCACGCCGATCGAGCTGCTGGCCACGGCAGGGGTGACCGGCCTCGCCCTCGACCTGGGACTGCTCGGCACGGCCGACTGGGACGCGCTCGGCGTCGCGCTGGAACAGGGGCACTGGCTGCTGGCCGGCGCCCTGGCGACGACCGATCCCTTGGTCGCGACCACCGCCGATCAGGTCGCGGCGGCGGTGCTGGGGCCGCTCCGTCGCCTCGAGCTCCCCCCGGAGATCTCCACCCACACGGTGGTCACCCCGGCCTGCGGTCTCGCCGGCTTCTCCCGTACGGGTGCGGTCGCGGCCCTGCGGACGATCCGGACCGCCGCCGGGATCGTCGGCGAGGGTCTCTACGACTGAGAGTGGTTGCGGCCGTCAACGGACCTCGCCTCGCCCGATCGTGGGCCGCGACCTCGGCCGGACCGGTTGGGTAGGTTGGCGAGCATGCTGGTTGCCTTTTCTGTCGCCCCCTCGGGCGGCGACCCCGGCGTCGGGGATGCCGTCGCCGAAGCCGTCCGCGTCGTTCGCGCATCCGGGCTCCCGAACGAGACCACCTCGATGTTCACCACGATCGAGGGCGACTGGGACGAGGTCATGGACGTGGTCAAACGGGCCACCGAGGCCGTCGCAGCGCGGTCACCACGGACGTCCTTGGTGCTCAAGGCCGACATCCGGCCGGGCCACACCGACATGCTGCGTGCCAAGGTCGCCCGGATCGAGGACGCCCTCGCCGGAGATCCGGAGTGAGCGACCACCCGAGGCTCGATCTGGCGGTCGAGCAGGCCCGGCTGGCCCGGGCGGCGGGCAACCACCCGTTCGGCGCCGTGCTGGCCGACGCCGACGGGACGGTGGTGCTCAGCGCCCAGAACACCGTGGTCACCGAGTCCGACGTGACCGGTCACGCCGAGTCCAACCTGGTGCGGCTGGCCAGTCGCACTCTCGGTCGCGACCTGCGCGGGTACGCCCTCTCCACCAGCACCGAGCCGTGTGCGATGTGTGCCGGGGCGATCTACTGGGCGGGTATCGCCAAGGTGGTCTTCGCGCTGGCCGAGTCCGAGCTCGCCGCCCTGACCGGTGACGACCCGGAGAACCCGACCCTGGCGCTGCCGTGCCGCCAGGTGTTTGCGGCCGGCCAGCGACCGACCGAGGTGCTCGGCCCGTTCGAGATCCCCCAGGCGCGCGCGGTGCACGAGGGCTTCTGGCGCGGCTGATGCGCCGGCGGCGTCAGTGCTCAGCCCTAGAGTTCACGCTGTGACGGAAGCGCCAGTGGACAGCACCTGCCAGGTCGAGCCCGACGCCGAGGCCCGACAGCGGCACGCCGAGCTGACCGAGCGACTGGACGAAGCCCGCTGGCGCTATCACGTGCTCGACGCCCCCACGATCTCCGACGGAGAGTTCGACGCGGCCATGCGCGAGCTGAACGCGCTCGAGGAGCGCTTCCCGGCGCTGCGAACACCGGATTCGCCGACCCAGAAGGTCGGGGGTCCGCCGGCCACGACCTTCGCCGCCGTCGAGCACCCGATGCGGCTGCTCAGCCTGGACAACGTGTTCAACCGCGACGAGCTGGACCGCTGGGCCCAGCGGGCGGTGCGCGAGCTCGGTGAGGAGCAGATCGCCCGCTCCGGCTACCTGTGTGAGCTGAAGGTCGACGGACTGGCGATCGACCTGCTGTACGAGGACGGTCGCCTGACCAGGGCGGCCACCCGCGGCGACGGACGCTTCGGTGAGGACGTCACACCCAACGTGGCCACGATCGCGACGATCCCGCGCCGGCTCACAGCCACCGACGATCATCCGGTGCCACGCACCCTGGAGGTTCGCGGTGAGGTGTTCTTCGCGGTGGAGGAGTTCGCGAAGCTCAACGAGTCGCTGGTGGCCGACGACAAGGCGCCGTTCGCCAACCCCCGCAACGCGGCGGCCGGCTCGCTGCGGCAGAAGGACCCCAAGATCACCGCCTCGCGCCATCTCGGCTTCGTCAGCCATGGTCTCGGCGTGGTCAAGGGTGCCCGCCTGGACCGGCTGTCGGGGGCGTACGACGCGCTGGAGGCTTGGGGCCTGCCGGTCAGTCCGCAGCGCAGAGTGTGTCCGGACCTGGATGCGGTCTGGGCCTTCATCGAGCACTTCGGCGAGCACCGGCACTCGGTCGTGCACGAGATCGATGGAGTCGTGATCAAGCTCGACGAGCGCTCGGTGCAGGATCAGCTCGGTTCGACGTCGCGGGCGCCGCGGTGGGCGATCGCCTTCAAGTACCCGCCGGAGGAGGTCACCACGAAGCTCCTCGACATCCGGGTCAACGTCGGCCGGACCGGGCGTGTCACACCGTTCGGGGTGATGGAGCCGGTGCTGGTCTCGGGGTCGACGGTCGGCATGGCGACGCTGCACAACGCCAGCGAGGTGAAACGCAAGGGCGTGCTCATCGGTGACACCGTGGTGCTGCGCAAGGCCGGCGACGTGATTCCCGAGATCGTCGGACCGGTCGTCGAGCTGCGATCGGGCGAGGAGACCGCGTTCGAGATGCCGACCCACTGTCCGGAGTGCGCGACCGAGCTGAAGCCGGAGAAGGAGGGCGACGCCGACCTGCGCTGTCCGAACAGCCGCTCCTGCCCGGCCCAGCTCCGAGAACGGCTGTTCCACCTGGCCAGCCGGCAGGGTCTCGACATCGAGGTGCTCGGCTACCAGGCCGCCCAGGCGCTGCTCGATGCCGGGCTGATGGTCGACGAAGGCGATCTCTTCGACCTGACCGAGGAGAAGCTGCTGTCCACCGAGCTCTTCACCACCAAGGCGGGGACGCTGAGCGCCAACGGCGCCAAGCTGTTGGCGAACCTGGAGGAGGCCAAGACCCGTCCGCTGGACAAGTTCCTGGTCGCGCTGTCGATCCGCCACATCGGCAAGGGCGTCGCCCCGGATGTGGCGCGCGCGTTCGGCTCCATCGACGACCTGGCCGCGGCGACCCCGGAGCAGCTGGCCGACGTGGAAGGGATCGGCCCGACCCTGGTGACGGCGATCACCGACTGGTTCGCGGTCGACTGGCACCGCGAGATCATCCGCAAGTGGCGGGCCGCCGGTGCGGTGATGCGTGACGAGCAGCCCGAACAGCTCGATCAGTCACTGGCCGGACTGGCGATCGTGGTGACCGGTTCGCTGGACGGCTTCACCCGCGACTCGGCGGCCGAGGAGATCACCTCGCGTGGGGGCAAGGTGGCCGGCTCGGTGTCCAAGAAGACGTCCTTCGTGGTGGTGGGGGAGTCCCCCGGCACGAAGTATGACAAGGCCGTTGCCCTGAAGGTGCCCATCCTGCGTGGGGCCGCCGCCTTCCGGGTGCTGCTCGAGACCGGGCCCGACGCGGCCACCGAGATCGCCGTGATCGGCGAGGAATGACGCCGGAACCGCGCGCGATAGCAGCCAGTCGCTCAGAGCTCGGTGGCCGATCAGCACCCCGACGGCGCAGCTCTCGGTTCGGGGTGACAGAAGACAGGCTTGCCTGCCGCCCTCAAACTCCGCTCCAATCCCGCACGCGACTACGCTGGTCCGGTGCCGAAGGTCTTCTCCAACCTCAACCTGAACGCGGGCACGCCGCCGCGCGTCCAGCCGAACCTCGGCGAGTGGGGTCCGGGGATGGTGCCGACCACGAAGTCGAAGCGCCGGATGCGGATCTGGGTCAGTCTCGCGCTGACCGGCGCACTGCTGGCCTGCTTCCTGCTCGGCTGGTACGTCTACTACCTGATGACCGGGAACATCGGCTTCGGCATCGGCGACCAGGGCTGACTAAGCACAGCCGACGCTGAGCGCTTTTGGATCTCGATACCGATCTACCACCCATTGCCCCCGAGATCTGAACTCGGTTGTGGCGATGTCATAAGTGGCCTGGTTGACTTTCAACGTCCGATCGATTCGTTCGCGAGGCTGAACTTCCTTTCGCTCGGCCCGAGCCCAGTTGGCTCCTCGTCCATCGGCGAAGACCAGGTTGGCTGTTTTCACGTTCCACCACTTTCCATCGACGCGAAAGTGTGAGCTCCTGCACGGTTCGAGATCTCGAAGCCTCACGATGGTGACGGTGCCGGTGTCGCTGGCGACCTCGATCTGAGGATCGAACATCAGTTCGGTGCTGAGGTTCGAGATCACGATCTTCACGGTCGTACCTTCACGCTTGCTCGTAAACGACACACGATCGGCGGAGCGACGAAGTGCCTCGGACTTCTGTGTTTCAACGGCCTCGCGCGCGATGCTGTTGGCATCCCAAGCCAGATATAGCGCTACTCCAGTGCCGGCGGCTGAGATAAGGGCAAGAACCACGCGAAGCCAGCGAGGCGCGATCGCGGAGCGATCACCGACAGATCTGTTCACGCCGTGATTCTGCTTCAAGCGTGGGCCAGTTGCTACCGGCGACAAACAAATGTGAGATCGCCAGGCGACTGACCAATGTCGTGCGGTACAGGTCCGCCTCTCAGGTCCACCACGGCAGGATCGAGACCCCGTACGCGACCAGCAGGAACCGGGTGATCCGCCCGACCAGCACGACCGGGGCGAAGTAGCGCAGCTTCATCGTCGTGGCCCCGGCGAGCAGGGCGACCGCGTACAGCGGCGGGAAGCCGACCACCGCGGCCAGCAGAGTGATCGGCAGACCCCAGCGCTTCGTGCCGACCAGACGCAGCAGGAACTGGAGCGCGTCGTGCCAGGCCTGACGGATGCGGCCCCGGGGCTCGGTGCGGACCCGCTCACGCCGCTCCCGGACGAACCGGAACTGCCGCCCACGACGGACACCGACGAAGAGCAGACACTTGCCGATGGTCTGGCCGATGGCGACACCGACGGCGACGGGCACGACACCGGCCACCGCGGACACTTGGGAGACCAGCACGTAGACCTCGGCATTGACCACCGGCACGATCGCCGAGACGACGCCGAACGCGACAGACGTCAGCCAGGCGAAGAGCGCGCCCCAGCTCACTACTTGATCAGCGCGGCGAGATGGTGCAGTCGAGCGATCTCGGAGTCGAGGAAGGCCGGACCGCCGAGGCGGCCGATGGCGATGACCCGGTCACGCGTCAGCGGCACCACGACGACGGTGGAATCCGCCCAGCCCGGCAGCCAGCCGGAGTCGAGCTCGATCCGGTGGGTGGTGTCGAACGGCGCGAGCGGGCCTGCGTTCGAGCTGTCGAAGTCGGGAGCCAGGGTCGTCGCCGCCAGGCTGGTGATCTCGTCGCCGGTGACCTGGAGAAGCACCGACCAGTGCGACCGGAACACCACCGGGCTCAGCGACACCAGAGTCTCCGCGGCGCTGGCCGGATCAGCGGTCATCCGTTCCAACGCCTCGAGGTCGGACTGCAGGCCGCCACCCTCGGGGTAGCGCGAGATCCACTCGACGCGGACCCCCTCCAGGCGGTGACAGGCGGTGATGATGGTTTCCGGCAGCCGACCGGGCGGCAGGTCGACGATGAAGTCGTCGACGACGACACCGGCCCCCTTCTCGACGATCTCGACCGCGTTGATGTCACCTCCGACGCTGCCCATGGCGCTCGCGACCGCGCCCAGCGAGCCGGGGCGGTCGGGCAGGGCAACACGCATCAGGTACACGGAACCCATCCTCTCCTATCTTGCGTTACCCCGGTGTTTCGGCTCGGCTGCCGGCCCGTGACAAGGTGGGTTCTCGTGCCCCGCTTCCTGCCCTTCCCCGCTCTCCGGTACGCCGACATCGAGCGCCTCCCGACGCTCGTCGCGCCGCCGTACGACGTGCTCTCCGACGCCGATCTCGATCACTACCTCGCGCTCGACGAGCAAAACATCACCCACGTCGACGTCCCGCGCGGCGGCGAGGATCCGTACGCGGCCGCGGCCGGGACGCTCGCGCAGTGGCGCCGGGACGGCTTCCTGGTGGCCGACGACGAGCCGAGCTTCACCCTCTACCGGCTGTCCTTCACCGACGAGACGGGCAGTGCCCGCGAGATCGTCGGCGTGCTGGGTGGGCTCGAGGTCGTGGATCCGGGCGCCGGTGGTGTGCTGCCGCACGAGCGAACCACCCCGAAGGCGTCCACCGACCGACTCGACCTGACCCGCGCGACCAGGACCAACCTGTCGCCCGTGTGGGGACTGTCCCTGGCGACCGGACTGGCCGGGTTGTTGGCCGAACCGGGGGACCCGCTCGGCGAGGTCGTCGAGGACGGGGTCACCCACCGGGTGGAGCGGGTCACCGATCCGGACCGGATCTCGGCGATCACCGCTGCGCTCGCCGCCGATGACGTGCTGATCGCTGACGGACATCACCGCTACGGCATCAGCCGCACCTACCGCGACGAGGTCCGGGCGACGACCGGCCGCACCGACACGGCAGCCGAGGAGACGCTCGCCTTCGTCAGCGAGCTCGTCGCCGACCAGCTGAGTGTCGCCGCCATCCACCGGCTGTACGACCGGATGTACGCGGAGTTCAGCCATACCTTCCACCTGACCGAGATGGAGCGGCCGACGCCGGCGACGCTGGCCGCCATGGTGGACGAAGGTTTCCTGGTGCTCTACACCCGGGACCGCACGTACCGGATGGTGCCCGTCCCGGGGGCGTTCGAGGGCGTTCGCTCGTTGGACGGAGCGTGGCTCGAGCACACCCTCGGCGAGGTGCCGGTGAGCTACCAGCACGGGTTGGCCGAGACGTTGGCCGCGGTCGACTCCGGCGCAGCCGAAGCCGCGGTGCTGATCCGGCCGGTCAGCGTGGCCGAGATCGAGCGCACCGCCCGCGAGGGACTGCTGATGCCGCCCAAGTCGACGTTCTTCACCCCCAAGCTCAAGACCGGCTTCGTGATCCGCGATCTGTGAGATGGGCCGGACGGTCGCTGCGACGTCGCTGCGTCAGCAGGTCGCTGGTCCGCGTGAGTGTCGACTCCGGGACGGAAAACGTGACTCCGCTCGGGTTCAAACCCAAGCGAAGTCGGTGCTTGGGTGGCGTGCCCGGTGTCCGGACGTGGCTCGGGGGCGGAAACGTGACTCCGCTCGGGTTCAAACCCAAGCGAAGTGGTCTGAGGGCGTGCCGCCCTCATCGCTGCTCCGTTCGCCGGGCGCGTGGACTTCACGCTCACGGGCCTAGGATGGGCGACCGACCTCACGCGTACGTACGAGCAGAAGCAGAGAGAACCGACCTGTGGCACTGAGTCCTGACGACGTGGCCGCGCTGGCCCGGCTGGCACGGATCGAGATGACCGACGACGAGCTGGCCCACCTGGCGCCCCAGCTCGACGTGATCCTGGAGTCCGTGGCCAGTGTGTCCGACGTCGCGACCGACGACATCCCGCCGACGTCGCACGCGCTGCCGCTGACCAACGTGTTCCGGGAGGACGTGGTCCGTCCGTCGCTGCCGGTGGCTGAGGTGCTGGCCGGCGCCCCGGCGGCCGAACAGGACCGGTTCCGGGTCCCGCGCATCCTCGGGGAGGCCTGATGACTGACGTGACCCGAAGCACCGCCGCCGACCTCGCAGCGGCCATCGCCGCCGGGGAGACGACCTCGGTCGCCGTCACGGCCGCGCACCTGGAGCGGATCGCCGCGGTCGACGGGGAGATCCACGCGTTCCTGCACGTCGACGGCGAGCGGGCGCTGGCCCAGGCCGCCGTCATCGACCACCGGATCGCGGGCGGGGAGAAGCTCGGCCCACTGGCCGGCGTGCCGCTCGCCCTCAAGGACATCGTCGCCTACCGCGGCGCGCCGACCACCTGCGGCTCGAAGATCCTCGAGGGCTGGCTCCCGCCGTACGACGCGACCGTCACCCGGCGGCTGCTGGACGCCGACCTGGTCATTCTGGGCAAGACCAACCTGGACGAGTTCGCCATGGGCTCCTCGACGGAGAACTCCGCGTACGGACCCACCCGGAACCCGTGGGACACCACCCGGATCCCCGGCGGCTCCGGCGGGGGCAGTGCCGCGGCGCTGGCCGCCTTCGAGGCGCCGCTGGCCATCGGCACCGACACGGGCGGCTCGATCCGCCAGCCCGCCTCCGTCACCGGCACGGTCGGAGTGAAGCCCACCTACGGCGGCACCTCCCGCTACGGCGTGGTGGCCATGGCGTCCTCGCTGGACCAGCCGGGTCCCTGCGCCCGGACGGTGCTGGACGCCGCCCTGCTGCACGAGGTGATCGCCGGTCATGACCCGCTGGACTCCACCTCCATCAACGCCCCGGTGCCCCCGGTGGTCGCGGCCGCGCGGTCCGGTGACGTGTCCGGACTCAAGATCGGCGTGGTGAAGGAGCTCAGCGGCGAGGGCTACGCGCCGGGGGTCGAGCAGCGCTTCGGCGAGGCCGTCGAGCTGCTGGCCTCCCTCGGCGCCGAGATCGTCGAGGTCTCCTGCCCGCACTTCGCCTACGCGCTGGGCGCCTACTACCTGATCATGCCCAGCGAGGTGTCCTCCAACCTGGCCAAGTTCGACGCGATGCGGTTCGGGCTGCGGGTGGGCGACGACGGGAACCACAGTGCCGAGCAGGTGATGGGGCTGACCCGCGAGGCCGGCTTCGGCGCCGAGGTGAAGCGCCGGATCATCATCGGCACCTACGCTCTGTCCAGCGGCTACTACGACGCCTACTACGGCTCGGCCCAGAAGGTGCGGACGTTGATCAGCCGCGACTTCGCCGCCGCGTTCGACGCCGTCGACGTGCTGGTCTCACCATCCACCCCCGTGACGGCCTTCCCGCTGGGGGAGAAGGTGGACGACCCGCTGGCCATGTACATGAACGACCTGTGCACCATCCCGTCCAACCTGGCTGGCAACGCCTCCGCGTCCTTCCCGGTGGGCCTGGCCCCCGAGGACGGACTGCCGGTGGGCCTGCAGGTGATGGCGCCGCCGCTGGCCGACGACCGCCTCTACCGCGTCGGTGCGGCCCTGGAGCGCGCCCTGACCGCCCGCTGGGGCGGGCCCCTGCTCAACCAGAACACAGGGCTGGCCCAGATCCCGAACCTGGAGGTGCGCGCATGAGCGAGGCGGTGGTCGACTACGCCGACGCCCTGGATCGCTACGACCCGGTGCTCGGACTCGAGGTGCACGTCGAGCTGAACACCGCGTCGAAGATGTTCTGCGGCTGCTCGACGGTCTTCGGTGCCGAGCCGAACACCCAGACCTGCCCGGTCTGCCTCGGTCTGCCCGGCTCGCTGCCGGTGGTAAACGCCAAGGCCATCGAGTCCGCGATCCGGATCGGCCTGGCGTTGAACTGCTCGATCGCGGAGTGGTGCCGGTTCGCGCGGAAGAACTACTTCTATCCCGACATGCCGAAGAACTACCAGATCTCCCAGTACGACGAGCCGATCGCCTACGACGGCTGGTGCGAGGTGGAGGTCGAGGGCACCACCTACCGGGTCGAGATCGAGCGCGCCCACATGGAGGAGGACACCGGCAAGTCGCTGCACGTCGGTGGCGCCACCGGGCGGATCCACGGTGCCGACCACTCACTGCTGGACTACAACCGGTCCGGAGTGCCGCTGATCGAGATCGTCACCAAGCCAATTGAGCACTGTGGCCCCAAGGCGCCCCAGGTGGCGCGGGCGTACGTGGGCATGCTGCGCGAGCTGCTGCGGGCCCTCGGCGTCTCTGACGTGCGGATGGAGCAGGGGTCGTTGCGCTGCGACGCCAACGTGTCCCTGCGGCCGTCGCCGGGCGCCGAGTTCGGCACCCGGACCGAGACCAAGAACGTCAACTCCCTGCGCAGCGTCGAGCGGGCCATCCGCTACGAGATCACCCGGCAGGCCGCCGTGCTGGACGACGGGGGAGAGATCACGCTGGAGACCCGGCACTGGCACGAGGACACCGGGGTGACCACCTCGGGTCGAACCAAGGAGTCCGCCGAGGACTACCGCTACTTCCCCGAGCCAGACCTGGTGCCGGTGGCCCCGAGCCGGGAGTGGGTCGAGCAGCTGCGGGCCACGCTGCCGGAGCCGCCCGCCGACCGTCTCAAGCGGATCAGCGCGGAGTGGGGCTTCACCGAGATGGAGATGCGGGACGTGGTCAGCGCCGGCGCCGTCGAGCTGATCGAGGCCACGGCGCTGGCCGGGGCCTCGCCGCAGAGCGCCCGCAAGTGGTGGCTGACCGAGATCTCCCGGCACGCCAACGACGCCGGTTTCGAGCTCGCCGACGCCCCGATCACCCCGGCTCAGGTGGCGGAGGTCCAAGCGCTGATCGAGGGCGGCACGATCAACGACAAGCTGGCCCGCCAGGTGATCGAGGGCGTTCTCGCCGGTGAGGGCTCACCGGCCGAGGTCGTGGAGGCGCGCAACCTCGCGGTCGTCTCCGACGACGGTGCCCTGGGTGAGGCGGTGGACGCGGCCATCGCCGCGAATCCCGACGTGGCCGACAAGATCCGAGCCGGCAAGGTGCAGGCCGCCGGCGCCCTGATCGGTGCGGTGATGAAGCAGATGCGGGGTCAGGCCGACGCCGGCAGGGTGCGCGAGCTGATCTTGATCAAGTTGTCCTGAGCTCCATGCTTCCCAAGCCCGAACATCCCCGACCACAGTTCTTCCGCCCCTCCTGGGTCAGTCTCAACGGCGTCTGGCAATTCGAGGTCGACACCGCCGACAGCGGACTGGAGCGCGGGCTGCGCGATCGCCCGCTGGCCGACGAGATCCTGGTGCCGTTCGCCCCGGAGAGCGAGGCGTCCGGGATCGGCAACACCGATTTCCTCGAAGCGGTCTGGTATCGACGGACCGTCACGATCTCCACGGCGTGGGCGTCGTCACGGGTCATCCTGCACTTCGGTGCCGTCGATCACGACGCGACCGTCTGGGTGAACGGCGTCGAGGTGGTCCGGCACCGCGGCGGGTTCAGCTCGTTCCAGACTGACATCACGGCGGCTCTCGCCGGCGCCGACGAGGCGACGATCGTGGTTCGCGCCCGGGACACGCGGCACGGGTCCCAGGCACGCGGCAAGCAGGCCCGCGAGTACGCCAACCACGACTGCGTCTACACCCGGACGACCGGCATCTGGCAGACCGTCTGGCTGGAGTCGGTGCCACAGATCCACCTGCAACGCGGAGCGGTGACGCCGAACGTGGGCGCCTCCTCGTTCACGGTCGCCCTCCCGGTCAGCCAGAACCGGCCGGGGTGGACGGCGACCGCCACCCTGTCCGACGCCGACGGGACCGTGGTGTCCGGGAGAACCCGGGTGGACCTGGACCGGGCGCCGACGGTGACCCTGGTGATCCCGGACGGCCGGGTCCACCTCTGGTCGCCCGAGGACCCGTACCTGTACGACCTGACGCTGGAGCTGCACGACGACACCGGCGCGCTGGTGGACCGGGTGCAGAGCTACACCGGTCTGCGGTCGGTGGGCATCGACGGCCACGCGATCACCATCAACGGGCAACGGGTCTTCCAGCGGCTCGTGCTGGACCAGGGCTACTGGCCCGGATCGTTGATGACGGCTCCGGACGACACGGCGCTGCGGCGTGACATCGAGCTGTCCCAGGCGGCCGGGTTCAACGGCGCCCGCCTGCACCAGAAGGTGTTCGAGGAGCGGTTCTACTTCCACGCCGACCGCCTCGGCTACCTGGTCTGGGGCGAGTTCGGGGACTGGGGCGCCGGTCTCGACGGGCCGGACACCGACAGCCAGCAGCCCACGGCCGGCTTCATCGCCCAGTGGCTGGAGGTGCTGCGGCGGGATCTCAACCACACCAGCATCATCGGCTGGTGTCCGCTGAACGAGACCCACCAGCGGATCCACGACCGGATCACGGTGCTCGACGACGTCACCCAGGCGATGTTCTGGGCGACCCGGCTCGCCGATCCGACCCGTCCGGTGCTGGACGCCAGCGGCTACTCCCACCGGGTGGCCGAGACCGACGTGTGGGACAGCCACGACTACGAGCAGGACCCGGTGATCTTCACCGCCAACCACACGGGTCTGGCCGACGGTCGACCGTTCGCCAACCGCGACGAGCGGGGCGAGTTCTCCTTGCCGTACGCGGGACAGCCTTACTTCGTCTCCGAGTTCGGTGGCATCTGGTGGAACCCTGACGCCCTCGATGCCGACGGTCGGATCCGTACCGAGTCGTGGGGCTACGGCGACCGGGTCCGCGACGAGGAGGCCTTCTACGCGCGGTTCGAGGGGCTGACCGGAGCCCTGCTCGATGATCCCGGCATGTTCGGCTACTGCTACACCCAGCTGACTGACGTCTTCCAGGAGGAGAACGGGATCTACCGCTTCGACCGCACCGACAAGCTGGACGTCGCACGCCTTCGCTCGGCCCAGCAGCGACCGGCCGCGTACGAGCTCTAGGCTCCGATCATGACCTACACGACCTCGACGTTGCCGTCCTCGAGCGATGGCCTCACTCTCACCACGTACGCCTGGGAGGATGTGGCTCAGCCTCGGGCGATCGTTCAGATCGCTCACGGCCTGGCCGAGCACGCCGGTCGCTACGATCGCCTGGCCATCGCGCTGACGGCGGCCGGCTACCTGGTCTTCTCCCATGATCACCGGGGGCACGGGGCGACCGGTGCGGCGGCGGATTCTCTCGGGTCCTTCGGTGCGGCGGGCTGGGACGGGTTGGTGGCCGACGTCGTCACCGTCGGCCGCGCGGTCGCTGAGCAGCATCCGACGCTGCCCCTGTTCCTGGTCGCTCACTCCATGGGGTCGTTCGCTGCGCAGCAGGCCGTCGTGGACCACTCCGACGTCTGGGCAGGGGTGGTCCTGTCGGGCACCACCGCGCTCGACTTGCTGGCGCAGGGCATGGCGGCCGCGGGAGGGGAGACCAGCGGTGACCTGAGCGCGTTCAACGCGGGCTTCCCGCACCGCACCGGCTACGAGTGGCTGAGCCGCGACGAGGCCGAGGTGGACCGCTACGTCGCCGACCCCTGGTGCGGTTTCGAGGCCGCACCGGACGTGATGCCGCAGATGTTCGGCTCGGCGAGCCGGCTCGCCGATGGTGCGGTGCTGACCGGGATCCGCAAGGACCTGCCGATCCTGGTCGTCTCCGGGGACGCGGACCCGCTCGCCGGCGGAGGTGGCTTGATCGAGACGGTCGGTCAGCGCTACCGCGACGCCGGCGTCACCGACGTGACCGTACGGCTGTTCCCCGAAGCGAGGCACGAGATCTTCAACGAGACCAACCGTGACGAGGTCACCACGGTCGTGATCACCTGGTTGGAGGCCCACACG
>DATDBH010000012.1:0-22664 GCA_036524985.1 Microlunatus sp.
GTCTTCACCTTTGATCTGACGGGTTTCGATGTCCTCGATCACGGCGGCCCCATGATTCGGGTAGACCACTGTTTCGCCGACTGTGAAGGTCATATTTTCTTTTACCCCTTTCGCGGGTTCCCAGTCTACCACGCTGAGAAACCACCCAATCCGGCGTTTCCGCTAGCCAGAGGGCACATTCACCACGGCGGGGGCCTTGACAAAGATGGTCGGCCTATGCCTTTCGGGATCGCCGCCGTCCCTAGATCTCCGCGTCGTGGGCCCAGCCGACACCCCACGAGGGTACGCGCCTGCACCGGCGGGCCCCTGATGGCTAGAGTTGGCGCCACTGCCCCCGCACGACCCACCAGGAGTCGAGATCGTGACCCAGACCTCGCGAGCCCGCGCACCCCGAACACTGGTGGCGACCCTGCTCGGCACCGCCCTGCTGTTCCTCATGACGGCCTGCGGGATGAACGCGCAGACGATGCAGCCCTACACCCCGGCCGAGGGCGTCAACGCCAACGTCGGCCCCGCCGACCAGCTGGTGCAGGTGCGCAATCTGATGATCCTCAGCCGCGAGGACGGCACAGGTTTCCTGTCCGGCAGCATCGTGGCGCAGGAGCGCGATGCGATGACCGCCGTCGCGGGCCAGCCGTTCAAGCTGGACGGCAGCGCCGGCACGCCGTTCACCGTCACCTTGCCCGACCCGGTGGGACTGACCCCGGGCGTGCTGGTGGTCCTGACCGAACGCGAGCTGATCGAGATGAAGAGCCCCGAGCTGATGGTCGGCGGCGACGCCGAGGTCACGTTGACCTTCAGCAACGCCGGCGACCTGAACATCCGGGTGCCGATCGTGGACGCCGACCAGCCGGACTACGCGACGATCACCCCGTCGCCCACCCCCAGCAGCTGAGCCGTCAGCCGTAGGTCTCGGCGTCGCTGAACAGGCTGCTGACCGACTCGCCGAGGTGGATCCGGCGAGCGGCCTCAGCGAACAGCGGGGCCACCGAACGCACCTCGATGTTGGGCAGCTGCTTCTCCGGCGGCAGGGGCACCGTGTTGGTGATGACGATCTCGTCGACGTCGGCCTGCTGCTGGAGCCGGTCGATGGCCGCCCCGGTGAACAGACCGTGCGTGCAGGCGAGCCGGATGCGGCGTACGTCGCGTTCCCGCAGCTTGTGCAGCAGCTCGACGATCGACCCCGCGGTGGCGATCTCGTCGTCCAGCACGATCACGTCCTTCCCCGCGACATCGCCGACGATGCGGTCGATCACCACCGTGTCGTCGGAGAGCCGTTGCTTGGAGCCGGCGGCGACGGGGAGATCGAGGATCCTGGCCAGCTGGCTGGCCACCTTGGCGTTGCCGAAGTCCGGGGACACGACCACGCTGTTGCTGAGGTCGTCACCGACGAAGTGATCGGCCAACACGGAGACGGCATTCAGGTGATCGACGGGGATGGAGAAGAACCCGTGCACCTGCGGGGAGTGCAGGTCCATCGTCACCACCCGGTTCGCGCCGGCGGCAGCGAGCATGTCGGCGACCAACCGGGCTCCGATGGCGATCCGTGGCGCATCCTTCTTGTCGGAGCGGGCGTACGCGAAGTGCGGGATGACGGCGGTCACCGTGGTGGCCGATGCTCCCCGGGCGGCGTCGAGCATCAACAGCAGCTCGAACAGGTGGTCCTGGACGGGCTCGGCCAGGGTCTGGACCACGTAGACGTCTCGGCGCCGGCAGTTGGCGCGCAGCTGCACCTGCAGGCAGTCGTTGCTGAACCGGGTGGTCCGCGACGGCGACAGCTCGACGCCGAGGATGGTGCACATCTCCTGCGCGAAGGCCGGATGGGCGGAGCCGGAGAACACCGTGATCTCGCCGGTCATGCGCGGAGCCTCTCGGGAGTGCAGGGGCGCGCAGCGCGACCGACGGGCAGAGTCACGGCGTCACTGTAGCCGCGGTGATTTCGTACGGTCGCCAGCCTCCATCTCAGCTCTCGAACTTGTACCCCAGTCCACGGACGGTCAACAGCATCTTCGGTTGGCCGGGGTCGGCTTCGATCTTGGTACGCAGCCGCTTCACGTGCACATCCAGGGTCTTGGTGTCGCCGACGTAGTCCGCGCCCCAGATCCGGTCGATCAGCTGCCCACGGGTCATCACCCGACCCGCGTTGCGGAGCAGCATCTCCAGCAGCTCGAACTCCTTCAGTGCGAGGCGCACGGTCCGCCCGTCGACCGAGACCTCGTGGCGCTCGATGTCCATCCGGACCCCGTGCGCCTCGACCACGTCCGGGAGCAGCTCCACGTCCTGGCCCCGGCGGAGCACCGCCCGGATCCGGGCGACCAGCTCGCGCTGGCTGAACGGCTTGGTGACGTAGTCGTCGGCGCCCAGCTCGAGTCCGACCACCTTGTCGATCTCGCTGTCGCGCGCGGTCACCATGATCACCGGCACCGAGCCGCGCTGCCGCAGCTGGCGGCACACCTCGGTCCCCGGCACCCCGGGCATCATCAGGTCGAGCAGCACGATGTCGGCGCCGCCCTTGTCGTACGCCGCCAGCCCCTCGGTCCCGTCGGCGGCCTCGACCACGTCGAAGCCCTCCTTGCGCAGCATGTAGGCCAGCGCGTCGCGGTAGGACTCCTCGTCCTCGACGACAAGCACGCGGGTCATCGCAGTCAACTCCTGGTCTGTGTTCGGTTCATCAGCGGTACGACGACGTCGTCGTCGGAATCGGCGACCCCGGCGTCCTCGTCGGCGTCCGGCGGGGTCGGCTGGTGGATGGGAAGACGCACGGTGAAGGTGGAGCCCCGCCCCGGCTGACTCCAGACCAGGACATCACCGTTGTGAGCAGCGGCGATGTGCTTCACGATCGACAGCCCCAGACCGCTGCCACCGTTGGCCCGGCTGCGGGCGTAGTCAACGCGGTAGAAGCGCTCGAAGATGCGTTCCAGCTGGTCGGCGGGGATGCCCACGCCGTTGTCGGAGACGGTGATCTCGACGTAGTCGTCGTCGGGTCGGACCTGGCGCCTGGCCGCTACCACGACGCGCGTTCCGGGGTCGGAGTAGACGAGGGCGTTCTCCACCAGGTTGCCCACAGCGGCGCTGAGCTGCAGGTGGTTGCCCATCACGTGCAGGCCGCTCTCCCCCGCGATGGTGATGGCGACCTGGTGCTGTTCGGCGTCCACACGGCAGCGGTCGACCGCTTCGATCAGCACGTCGTCGATCTCGGTGCTCTCGGCCTGGCTCATCAGGTCGTCGGCCTGCAGCCGGGACAGGTCGATGATCTGGATCACCAGGTCGGCGAGCCGGGCGGACTCGATGCCCATCCGAGCCGCGAACCGGCGTACGGCCACCGGGTCCTCGGCGGCCTCCTCGACCGCCTCGGAGAGCAACGAGATGGCCCCGATCGGGGTCTTCAGCTCGTGACTCACGTTCGCCACGAAGTCCCGCCGGGTGGCCTCGACCCGCCGGGCGCTGGTCAGGTCGTCCGCGAGCACCAGGACCAGACCCTCGGGCATCGGCGCCACCCTGATGTCGAGCAGCAGGTCGGTGTCGCGCAGATCCCGCGATCCTCGGCGTACGTCGACCTCCTCGGTCAGCCGCCGCTGCTCCCGGCGGCACTCGCGAGCCATCTCGAGCACCCGGGGGATCACGACCCGACTGCCGCGGGTCAGGCCGAGCTTCAGGGCGTGCGGGGTGGACTCGAGCACTTCGTCGTGCGGCCCCACCACCACGCCGGCGGAGCGGATCACCCGCAGCACCTCGCGTACGCCATCGGGAACCGCGATCTCACGGACCTGAGGGACGGTGAGCCCGTCGACGTGGCGACCGCGTCGCAGCAGCGCCGCAACACCCAGCCCGAGGCCGACACCGATGAGCAGGCCGATCCCGCCGAGCAGTGCACCCACCCAGTTCACACTCGGATCCTAGGACGTCGTCCCGCGGTCACCCGACAGTCACCGGGTCGTCACGCTCCCCACCCGGGCAACGTTCGGCCGGAGTTCACCGGGCGTTCACGTGCGTCATGTCTGGTCGAAAGCGACGGGCATAGGCTCAGTGCGACCGGTCCGACCGCACGTGCCAGACCAGCCACAGAGCCCGACGAGAACCCGCCCTGACGATCAGCAAGGATCCCTAATGCGCGACTCCTATCACGAGCAGCTCGACGACATCCTCGCGGACCTGGTGCAGATGTGCCAGAAGGTGGCGATCGCGGTGCGTTCGAGCACGACCGCCCTGCTGGAGGCCGACATCCACGTGGCCGAGCAGGTGATCGGCGACGACGCCGAACTCGACCGGATGCAGGCCGACATCGAGGAGCGGGCGTTCCACCTGCTCGCCCGGCAGGCGCCCGTGGCCGGCGAGCTGCGCACGGTCGTCGCCTCGTTGCGGATGGTCAGCGAGCTGGAGCGGATGGGCGACCTCGCCGCTCACGTGGCCAAGATCGCCCGGCTGCGCTACCCCGAGGTGGCCGTGCCGGCGCTGCTGCGGCCGAACTTCGTCCGGATGGGCGACGTGGCCGAGAAGATGGTCATCACCGCTGGACAGACACTCAACAGCCGCAGCATCGAGAGCGCGGAAGATCTCCGGGCCCGCGATGAGGAGATGGACGACCTGCGTCTCAGCCAGTTCCGGGTGATGCTGGGTGATTCTTGGGAGTACGGTGTCGAGGCCGCCATCGACGTGGCCCTGCTGGGCCGCTACTACGAGCGGATCGCCGACCACGCCGCCTCGATGGGCCGCCGGATCATCTACGTCGTGACCGGCGAGTTCCCCGAGACGGAGGTCTGGCCCCAGCCCTAGCAGGCGCAGGACGAACCCCGAGTTCAGCGGGTGCGGCCTACTTCTTCTTGCCCTGGTTCTTGACCGCCTCGATCGCGGCCGCGGCCGCCGCCGGGTCGAGGTAGCGACCGCCCGGGGTGACCGGGGTGTAGTCGTCGTTCAGCTCGTAGAGCAGCGGGATGCCGGTCGGGATGTTGAGGCCGACCACCTCCGCGTCGCCCATCTGGTCCAGGTGCTTGACGATGGCCCGCAGCGAGTTGCCGTGCGCGGCGACCAGCACCGTCTTGCCGGCGCCGAGATCGGGGACGATCTCGTCGTACCAGTACGGCAGTGCGCGCTCCAGCACGTCCTTGAGGCACTCGGTCTGGGGCCGCAGCTCCGGCGGCAGCGCGGCGTAGCGCGGGTCGTGGAAGTTGGCGAACTCGTCGGCGTTGTCGATCGGCGGGGGCGGGGTGTCGTACGACCGACGCCAGACCATGAACTGCTCCTCGCCGTACTCCGCGAGGGTGGCCGCCTTGTCCTTGCCCTGCAGCGCTCCGTAGTGGCGCTCGTTGAGGCGCCAGTGCCGCTTGGTCGGGATCCAGTGCCGATCGGCCACCTGGAGCGCGATCTGGGAGGTGCGGATCGCCCGCTTCAGCAGGGACGTGTGCAGCACGTCGGGCAGCAGGTCGTTCTCGACCAGCAGCTCACCGCCGCGCTGCGCCTCCGCCTCCCCCTTGGCGTTCAGGTCGACGTCCACCCAGCCGGTGAACAGGTTCTTCGCGTTCCATTCGCTCTCGCCGTGGCGGAGCAGGATCAACGTCAAGGACATGTCCGGCACTCTAGTGATGCCGCGTTGCGACCGCGTATCGGCTCCCCCCGGCTGAGAAGCACCCGACTCCGCTCGGGTTCGAACCCGAGCGGAGTCGGGTGCTTCTCAGGATCGGGCGTCCGGGTCGAGGTGGGTGAAGGCGGCCAGGTTGGCGGTGGACTCGCCACGGGACCGTCGCCACGCCCACTCGCGGCGGATGCTGTCCGCGAAGCCGAGCTCGACGATGGTGTTGAAGCTGTCGTCGGCGGTCCGGGCGACCGCGCCGAGCAGCCGGTCGACCTCCTCCGGGGTCACCGCCGCCAGCGACACCCGCCCGCTCAGGTAGACGTCGCCCAGTGCGTCGATCGCGAACGCGACGCCGTACAGCGTCAGGTTCTTCTGCAGCAGCCACCGGTAGACCCGCTCGTGCTCGGCCTCCGGGTTGCGGGCCACGAAGGCCCGGACCGACAGTCCGTGCCGACCGATCTGCAGCGCGCACTCGGTGATCAGCTTGCGGGTGCCCGGCAGGCTGACGCTGAACAGCCCTGGCGCTCGCTCGGTCCAGGACAGGTCGAGCTCGGCCAGCGCCTCTCGGATCGCCGTCGCCGCCCGCTCCGACCCCTCACCGAGCCCGTTCGCCGTCACGCCGACTGGACCAGCCAGCGCGCCTGGTACGGCTGCAGGACGATCTCACCGTCGGTCAGCGGGGTCTCATCGGTCAGTGCGTCGCGCGACCAGTTCCCGAGCGCGACCACCCAGCGCGGCAGCTTCTGGACGTCGGGAGTCATGTTGTAGAGCCCCACCATGGTCTGGGTGGAGGCCCGGCGTTGCAGCACCAGCACCGCCGGGTTGACCGGGTCCATCACCTCCGACTCCACCGAGGCGTCCATGCTGGCCAGGCCGGAGCGAACCGAGACCGCGTGCCGCAGCCCGTGCCAGACCCGGTGCTCGAGCGTGCCGTCGACGTGACGCAGCGCGGCGGCCTCCCAGTCCATCGGCGGTCGGTGCACCCCGCGGTTGTCGTCGGCGTGGGCCGGGACGTCGACGAAGTCGTAGAAGTTGCGCTGGGCGAGCTCGTCGCCCATGTAGAGCAGCGGCAGACCGCCGAATCCCAGCACGATCTGGTACGCCAGCAGCAGCCGCCGGATGGCCAGGTCCAGGTGCGCCTCGTCGCCGCTGGCGAGGGCGGCCTCGATGCCGATCAGCGAGGCCGCGCTGCCGCTGATCCGACGGTCGCCGGTCTGCAGGTTCTCCTGGAACACGAGCCCCCGGGCGTCGCTCATCGGGTAGGTGCCGGCGTAGAAGTCGGCCAGGAAGCGCCGGTGCTCGAAGCCGTTCAGACCTACCGAGGCGGCGTCGCCGTCGTCGATGGCCCAGCCGATGTCGTCGTGGCAGCGCAGGTAGGTGCCCCACACCGTGGTCGGCGGCTTGGCCGGGAACCGGTTCATCGCCGCACAGAACAGCCGGGTGTCCTTCGCCGCCAGGGCCGACCAGATCTGCACCATCAACGAGTTCTGGTAGGCCAGGTCGCTGACCCGACCCGCGTGCTTGCCCACCCCCAGGTAGGGCGGCAGGTCGGTCGGGCCGACGATGGCCTCGGCCTTGAAGATCAACGCCGGCGCGGCGATCCGGGCCACCGCGCGCAGGGCCTGGGTGATCGCGTGCACCTCGGGCTGGTTCTGGCAGTTGGTGCCGAGCCGCTTGAAGATGAACGCGATGGCGTCCAGGCGCACGCACTCGACGCCGAGGTTGGCCAACCAGCAGATGATGTCGGCGAACTCGAAGAAGACCTCCGGGTTGCGCCAGTTGAGATCCCACTGCCAGGTGTTGAAGGTGGTCCAGACCCACGACTGCGACTCGTCGTCGAAGGTGAAGTTGCCCGGCGCGAAGTCCGGGAAGACCTCCGGCAGGGTGCGCTCGTACGCGTCCGGGATGTCCCGGTCGGCGAACATGAAGAAGTAGTCCCGGTAGAAGGAGTCACCACCGGCCGCGGCCCGCGCCCAGGCGTGCTCGGTCGCGACGTGGTTGAGCACCAGGTCGACGGTCAGCGAGATGCCGGAACGGCGCAGGTCGGTGGCCAGATCACGCAGGTCGTCGACGCTGCCGAGGTCGTCGCGCACGGCCCGGTAGTCCATCACCGCGTAGCCGCCGTCGTTGGGCCCCGGCCGCGGCTTGAGCAGCGGCATCAGGTGCAGGTAGGTGACTCCGAGCTCGGACAGGTAGTCGATCTTGTCTCGCATGCCACGGAGGTCGCCGGCGAACATGTCGGTGTAGGTGGCGTAGCCCAGCATCCGCGGGTGCTGGTGCCACTGCGGGTCGGCGTGCCGGCGCAGGTCCAGCAGCCGCAGGTCTTCGGGACGCTGCCGGAAGTTGTGCGCCGCGATCTCCGCGGCCCGCCCCGCCATCTCCACCGCCTGCTCGGGATAGGCACCGGCGAGTCCGGCCAGCAGGTCGGGCCAGTATCGCTGAAGACGGGTGGCGAACACGACTTGGTCGTGGGCCGGCTCGCCCTCGAGCAGACCGGCGACGTCAGGAGTACTCATCGCGGGTCAATCTAGGGGTCCCGGCGCCACCTCGGCCAGCACCCCACCGCGATGGTGACCATCGCGTGACGTCCCGCCGCACGTGGGGGACGGCTGCCGCTCAGCCGGTGGTCGCCTTGCGGACCGCGTCGGCGTCACGACGACCGAGTCGCTTCTTGAACTCGGACAGGAACGCCTCCCGCAGCTGGTCGTTGTCGAGTGCGCCGTCCAGTCCCGCGAGCTTGCCGGCGTGGACCTGCTGACACACCCGCAGCCAGGCCTGACCCATGGCGTAGGTGAACGTCGTCGCCACCCCGGCTCCGATCGCCCCGCCGATCACCGTGCCCGCACCCGGAACCAGCTTGATCAGCCCGGTGAACGTGGCCCTGCCGACCTGGGTGGCGGCCGTGGTGGAGACGATCGCCATCAGCGCCGCCCGGTCGAACTTGATCTTGTACAGGTGCGCGATCTTGGCCATCATGCCGAGCTGGATGGGCACCAGCAAGGTGGCGTCCGAGAACGGGATGGGGATGGCGGCGGCGCCGCCGGCACTGGCCACCGCCGCCCCGATCACCTTCTGCGCTTCGCCGGCCTTCCGGGAAAGATCGATCTCCTGCGCGGCGGTGAGGGCTCCGTGGACGCCTTCCGGCGCGACGCGAAAGGTGGCATCGAGGACTTCCTGCAGACCGTAGGACTCCTGGCCGGCGAACTCGTCGGCCTTGGCGTACGTCATGAACGGTCGGCCACCCTCGATCGGCAGCTGTCGGGCGATCACCTGCTCGGCCAGCATCACCGCATCCGGGTGGAAGTGGCCGTTCCGCCGGGGCACCTGGGTGAGCACCAGGATCACCGGCAGCCCCAGCTCGTCGAGGCGGCGGACGAAGTCGGCCTCGGTGTCCTCGAACCGGCGGTCCATCCCGCGGACGCAGTACCAGGCGACGTGGATCTGCTCCGACAACGGCAGCTTCCGGCTCTCCTTGACCACCTTCTCCAGGTCGCGGAGGATCTCGCGGTCGTCCTTGCCGATCTCCACGCCCTGGGTGTCGACGATGCCGAGGTGACCGACCTTGTCCAGGTAGAGGTGACTGCCCTTGGTCACCGGGGCACCGATCCCGGTGCGCGCGACCTCCGCGCCGAAGATCGCGTTCAGCAGGGTCGACTTGCCCACGCCCGTCTTGCCGAAGAGCGCCAGGTTGAACCGACCGAGCGACTCGTTCTGCCGGTCGTACTCACTGCGGAACGACTCGTTGAACCAGTCGTCGGGCTTGGCCACCTTCAACCTCGTCTCGTCAGCGGGCCGCGGCGCGAGCGGCGGTCCGGCGGTCGTCGTCGACGACCGCCGGGCGGCGGACACCGGGGCCCAGCCTACGGCCGGTCCCCGGCGCCACCGTGGATCAGTTCTCCTCCTCCAGCTTGAGCGCGATGCCCAGCGCGAAGAAGGTCGGTGCCCAGTGGCCGATGAAGATGCCCCACCGGTCCGACTGCGCCTTGGAGTCGCCGCTCTTGCCGCGGCTGATGAAGTAGCTGGCGTAGCTCAGGCCGATGGAGGCCACTCCGGCGGCGTAGGCGTACTCGCTGCGGATCCCGAGGTTGTGCAGTGCGCTGACCACGCCGCTGCTCCGCTCGGCCAGATCCTGAGCCGCGCTCTTGGCCTGCTCGGCGGTGTCCTCGGCCTTGTTGGTGAAACTCATCGTGCTCCTCACGGGAGCGGTCAGTCGACCACTCGTGCCAACAGTTTATGTCGTAAACCGCCAGGATCACGGGTGGGTTCCGCGCAGACTGAGCAGGCGGCGGCGAACCGGGGCCGGCAGTGAGGTCGCTCACGCAGAGGCCCGTGCGTGGGGCGGCGGGGCCGTCGACCACTAGACTCGACAAGTTGTCCCGGTGTCCACAGAGAGCAACTCATGCCTATTCGTCAGGATCTGCGCAACGTCGCGATCGTCGCCCACGTCGACCACGGCAAGACCACGTTGGTCGACGCCATGCTCTGGCAGTCCGGAGCGTTCCGCGTCGGTCAGGACGTCGAGAAGCGGGTGATGGACTCGATGGATCTGGAGCGGGAGAAGGGCATCACCATCCTGGCCAAGAACACCGCGGTCAAGCACACCATCCCCGGCGGCGACGAGCTGACCATCAACATCATCGACACCCCCGGTCACGCCGACTTCGGTGGTGAGGTCGAGCGCGGCCTGGAGATGGTCGACGGTGTGCTGCTGCTGGTCGACGCGTCGGAGGGACCTCTCCCCCAGACCCGGTTCGTGCTGCGCAAGGCGCTGGCCAAGAACCTGCCGATCATCGTGGTGGTCAACAAGGTCGACCGGACCGATGCCCGGATCGCCGAGGTCGTCGAGGAGACGTACGAGCTGTTCCTCGACCTGCTCGACGACGACGAGACCCACGTGCTCGACTTCCCGGTCATCTACGCCTCGGCCAAGGCCGGTCGCGCGTCGCTGACGCAGCCGGAGAACGGCACCATGCCCGAGTCCGCCGACCTGGAACCGCTGTTCCAGGCGATCCTCGACCACATCCCGGCCCCCTCCTACACCGAGGGCGCGGTGCTGCAGGCGCACGTCACCAACCTGGACGCCTCTCCCTACCTCGGCCGGCTCGCCCTGTGCCGCATCATCGAGGGCACCCTGACGCGCAACCAGCTGGTCGCCTGGTGTCGCTCCGACGGCACCGTGAAGACGGTGAAGCTGTCCGAGATGCTGATGACCAACGCCCTGGAGCGGGAGCCGGCGGAGTCGGCCGGCCCCGGCGACATCGTGGCCATCGCCGGCATCCCGGACATCACCATCGGTGAGACGCTGTCCGATCCGGAGAACCCCAAGCCGCTGCCGTTGATCACCGTGGACGAGCCGTCCATCTCGATGACCATCGGCATCAACACCTCACCGCTGGCCGGCAAGTCCGGCAAGAACCTGACGGCCCGGTTGGTCAAGGCCCGCCTCGACACCGAGCTGATCGGCAACGTGTCCATCCGGGTGCTCACCACCGAGCGCCCCGACACCTGGGAGGTCCAGGGTCGCGGTGAGCTGCAGCTGGCCATCCTGGTCGAGATGATGCGCCGCGAGGGCTTCGAGCTCACCGTCGGCAAGCCCCAGGTGGTCACCCGGGAGATCCGCGGCCTGGTCCACGAGCCGGTCGAGCGGTTGACCATCGACATCCCGGAGGACTTCGTCGGTGTGGTCACCCAGCTGATGGGGCTGCGCCGCGGCCGGCTGGAGATGATGGTCAACCACGGCACCGGCTGGGTGCGGATCGAGTACCTGGTCCCGGCCCGCGGCCTGATCGGGTTCCGGACCGAGTTCTTGACCGAGACCCGCGGCACCGGGCTGATGCACCACGTGTTCGAGGCGTACGAGCCCTGGCACGGCGAGCTGCGGACCCGACCCACCGGATCCCTGGTCTCCGACCGGTCCGGTGCGGTGACCTCGTACGCCCTGTTCAGCCTGCAGGAGCGCGGCACCATGTTCGTCGGCCCGGGCACCGAGGTGTACGAGGGCATGATCGTCGGCGAGAACGCCCGGTCCGAGGACATGGACGTCAACGCCACCCGGGAGAAGAAGCTGACCAACGTCCGCTCCTCCACCGGTGACGAGCTGGAGCGCCTGATCCCGCCGAAGCTGATGCAGATGGAGCAGGCACTCGAGTTCTGCCGGGGTGACGAGTGCATCGAGGTCACCCCGGGAGCCGTACGGATCCGCAAGGTCACCCTGTCGGCCACCGAGCGGAACAAGGTCCGGTCCCGGGCGAAGAAGGGCTGAGTCGGGCGGCTGCGCCGACGCCTCGGAGCATCAGCGCAGTCGCTTCGTGTGCTGGCGCAGGGCGACGAGGTGCCGCAGGTGGGCGTCGTGCGCCGAGTCGTCATTTCCGCCGGCGTGAGGCGAGGGGCGGCGCCGGCGAGGCCACGCCCTAGACTTCACGCCATGGCCGCCGGGGCAGCGCCGGGCGATGCCGAGACGTCGGCTCGACCGGTTCACTACTCTCTCACGCTCCCGGTGATGGCCGTCCTGCTCGCCGGCGTCGGCTACGTGGTCTGGTACTGGAGCCACATGATCGGCTCTCCGTACCAGCTGGACTACGGCGAAGGGCCCCTGCTGGACCAGGCGGTTCGACTCGCCCGAGGCACCGGGATCTACGCGATCCCCGGTCCCGAGCCGCCGTGGACGATCGGGAACTACCCGCCGCTGTTCGCGCTGCTGAACGCCGGCTTGGTCGAGCTGTTCGGGCCGGCCTACTGGTACGGCCGGTTGCTGTCCGCGCTGGGGGCCCTGACCGCTGCCACCTTCGCCGGCCTGCTCGTCCACACCCTCACCCGGGACCGGGCCGCCGCGCTGGTCACCGGACTGCTGATGCCTGTCGTCCCCTACCTCGGTTACTGGGCCGGACTGGCCAGGATCGACACGGTGGCGCTGGCGCTGAGTCTGGCTGGGCTGTGGTGTGCTGTCCGCGGCCCGTCGTCGTCGCGCTGGTTGGTTCTCTCCGCTGGGCTCCTGGTCGCGGCGGTGTTCACTCGCCAGACCTACCTGCTCGCTGCACCGCTCACGGCCGTCGTGTGGCTGTGGCCCTACGGTCGACGTCGGGCGATCGTGTTCGCCGGCGGGGTCGCGGTGACGGTCATCGTGATCGGCGCCGCGCTCGACCTGGCGACCCGCGGCGGCTTCTGGTTCAACGTGGTGACGGCCAATGTGAACGCCTACGACCTGGACCTGCTGCTCTGGGTCGTCCATGATGTCGTCGGCCGACTGCCCTTCCTGCTGCTGACCGCGGTCGGGTACGCCGTCGTCGCCGCCCGCGACCGGCTCCCGTCCGCTCGCCTGCTGCTGCCGTACGCCGTCGGTGCCACAGTGGTGGCCGCCACCGCTGGGAAGGTCGGATCGAACCTGAACTACCTGCTCGAGCTGAGCACGGCCCTGTGCCTGAGCGCCGGACTGCTACTGGCCGCGCTGCGACATCGACCACGCTGGCGGTCGCTGCTGCTCCTCGGTCTCCTGGGTCAGGCACTGCTGCTCGTGGTCAGGCCGCACTCGTACTACGGCTACGCCCTCGACGCCGCACGTGACGTCTCGACGGGGCAGCAGCTGACTCGAGTCGTGGCCGAGACACCGGGACGTGTGCTCGCTGATGAGCACCTGGGCTACCTGCCGCTGGCCGGTCGGCCGGTCGAGCTGCAGCCGTTCGAGCTGACCCAGCTGGCGTACGCCGAGGTGTGGGACCAGGCTCCACTGCTGGCGGCGATCGAGGAGCAGCGGTACGCAGCCATCTTGGTCTACACAACCGACCAGACACCGTCCCTGGAGCAGTACCGGTGGACGCCGGAGATGCTTGCGGCCATCGATCGACGCTACGTCGTGGCCCAGGCCATCGACAGCAGCCTCGGCACGACACTGGTCTACCGCCCGACCGGTTGAGGCCACGCATCCGGGCCTGGCCCGAGCCTCGAACCGGTTCGGGCAAAACCCTGCCGCTCGCGCCCGGGATGTATCACGATGGTTCCTGCAGCGTCTGTCATCTCGGGCCCTTCCCCGCCCGGTTCGTCGCGCACGCCGGGTGCGCGACACCGCCTGCGAGGGGAAGCCATGGGGAAGCGCATTGCCCGGATCGTGATCGCGATCCTGACCGCCACCGCCCTGCTCGGGGCGATCAGCGCCACCGAGGGTCTGGGGCCGACCGCCGCGGCGGCGACGTACGTGTCGAAGGTGTACACGGCACCGAAGAAGGGTCAGAGCACCAGCGGGGTGACCGCTCTGCAGCGGCGGCTGATCAAGGCGAAGGTCCTGAGCAGTGGCTACGCGACCGGCTACTTCGGTTCCAAGACCGAGGCGGCGGTGAAGAAGTTCCAGCGCAGGTACGGCCTGAGCGCGAGCGGGAAGGTCAACCGGACGACCTGGAACCGGCTGGTCAAGACGACCGGCACCATGAAGATCGCCTCGAGTGCGTCCTCCAGCGGGAAGAAGATCGACAACCGCTGCCGGTACTCCGGCCGGGCGCTGTGCATCGACAAGACCCGGGACAAGCTCTACTACATGAAGAACTCGAAGATCATCAGGACATTCGACGCCCGGTTCGGCTGCGCCAGCAACCGGACCCGGGAGGGCCGGTTCAGGGTCAACTGGAAGAGCCGCAACCACTACTCCACGATCTATCACACACCGATGCCGTACGCGATGTTCTTCTCCGGCGGTCAGGCCGTGCACTACTCCTCCGACTTCGCCGCCCGTGGCTACAACGGCTGCAGCCACGGCTGCGTCAACATCCGCAACAAGTCGGGGATCCGCTGGGTGTTCGATCAGGTCCGCGTCGGTGACCGGGTGATCGTCTACCGAAGCTGACAGACCGAGACCCCCGAGCTCAGGCTCGGGGGTCTCGTTGGCCCTCTACCTCGCGTGTGAGCGGAGCGAACACCGACTACAGAGCGGCCTTCTTGGCGGCGTTCGCCTTGCGGGTCGCGGCGGCCTTCTGACCGGCGGCGGACCGCTTGGCGCTGGCCGCGTCACGGGTCGCCGACGCCTTGGCCGCGCTGGCCTGGCGAGCAGCGGAGGCCTTGGCCGCGCTCTTCGGGGTCACGGTCTCGGTCGCGGTCTTGCCGGACACCGACTGGCGGGCCTTGGTGACGCCCTCCTGGACGGCCTCGAGCGTCGGGTCGACGGCCTGGACGACGTCCTCACGGACCTCGTCCAGCTTCTCCTCGACATCGGCCTTCACATCGGCCGTGGTCTTGCGGGCCGCGATCAGCGAGTCGTCGACGACCTTCTTGCCCCGGCCGGCGAGATCGACGTAGGTGGTCTCGGCCTCGGCCAGGAGCTCCTTGCGCTGCTTCTCCAGCTCCACGATCCGAGCCTTGGTGGTCTCCGGCAGGGCCTTGAGCTGCTCGGGGAGCGCCTTCAACAGCTCGGTCGTCTGCTTGGCCTGCTCGGTCCGCTTGGCCTGCAGCTCGCTGAACCGCTGGGTGGCCCGCTCCTGCGTGGTCACCACAATGTTCTTGATCGACTCGGCGACCAGGTCGGTGAGACCGGCGGCCGCGTACAGGGCGGTGTAGTCGGACTCGACGGCGGCCTTGCGGGCCTGCGCCGGGGTCGGGCGACGGGTGGTGGTGGTAGCCATGGTCATTCTCCTTCGTTCGTGTTCTCGGATGTCGTGCTCGGGGACTCGGCGGTGTCGGGGGCCGACTCCGACGCGATGCCGTCCTTCTCGTTCTCCTTGACGAAGGACTGGTACACGTCGATCAGCACCCGCTTCTGGCGCTCGGTGATGGTCAGGTCGGACAGCACCGCGGTCTCGACCGAGGTCGAGGGGTGGTCCTCCGGATCCAGGATGCCGGCCTTGACGTAGAGGGTCTCGGCCGAGACCCGCAGCGCCTTGGACAGCTGCTGGAGCACCTCCGCGGACGGCCGCCGCAGCCCGCGTTCGATCTGGCTCAGGTACGGGTTGGACACACCGGTCTGCTCCGCCAGCTGGCGCAACGAGAGCTCGGCGGCCCGGCGCTGCGAGGCGATGAACTCGCCCAGCGTCCCGAGCTGCTCCCCCAGGTTGGGGGTCTTGATCCTGGCCATGCATCCATGGTGCCCGAGGGTGCTTGCAATTGCAAGCAGATGCGTACTCCAGCTAGCGTGAGCCCCATCACAGTGCGTTCCTCACTCGCTGTCCGCTGAGCTCCACCGACTGGGTTACGGACTCCTGGCTTTCGGGCCCGACATGCTTGTGGTAACTCCCTGGGTGGGCCACAGTGACAACACCGTAAGCCTTGACCACGCTGCCTGGACCCTGGAGGCCTCCCCCATGACGGACACCAGCACGACCGAGACTGCCACCGACGGACACCAGCCCGAGCTGAAGCGGGTTCTCGGGCCCAGGCTGCTGCTGCTCTTCATCGTCGGCGACATCCTCGGCACCGGGATCTACGCGATCACCGGCAGCGTCGCCAAGGAGGTGGGCGGCGCGGTCTGGCTGCCGTTCCTGGTGGCGTTCGCGGTGGCCACGCTGACGGCGTTCTCCTACCTCGAGCTGGTCACCAAGTACCCCCAGGCCGCCGGCGCCGCTCTGTACGTGCACAAGGCGTTCGGGGTGCACTTCTTCACCTTCCTGGTCTGCTTCACCGTGATGTGCTCGGGCATCACCTCGGCCGCCACCGCGTCCCGGGCCTTCGCCGCCAACCTGGAGGCGATGGTCAACGTGGTGCGGGCCGACTGGCTGGGCATGGCCGAGGTGGATGTCTCCAGCGGGCTGACCACCGTGCTGGCGATCGGCTTCATCGCCCTGGTCGCCCTGGTCAACCTCCGCGGCGTGACCGAGAGCGTGTACGCCAACGTCGTGCTCACCTGCGTCGAGCTGTCCGGTCTGCTGCTGGTGATCATGATCGGCATGTTCGCCATCGGTCAGGGCAAGGCCGACCTCGGCCGCGTGGTCATGTTCGACACCGCCGAGGACAAGGGCATCTTCCTGGCCGTCACGGCCGGCACCACGCTGGCCTTCTTCGCCATGGTCGGCTTCGAGGACTCGGTCAACATGGCCGAGGAGGTCAAGGACCCCGAGAAGATCTTCCCCAAGATCATGCTCACCGGACTGGGCATCACCGGGCTGATCTACGTGCTGGTGTCCATCTCGGCGGTCGCCCTGGTGTCCCCCGGTGAGCTGGGTGAGGGCGAGGCGCCACTGCTCAAGGTGGTCCAGGCCGGAGCGCCCAACCTGCCGGTGGACCAGATCTTCCCGTTGATCTCGATGTTCGCGGTGGCCAACTCGGCCCTGATCAACATGCTGATGGCCAGCCGGCTGCTCTACGGGATGGCGAACCAGATGGTGCTGCCGCCGGTGCTGGGCAAGGTGCTGCCGGGTCGGCGCACGCCCTGGGTGGCGATCCTGTTCACCACCACGCTGGCCGTGGGTCTGCTGATCTTCGCCGGCGGGGTCAGCCAGCTCGGCGGCACGACCGCGCTGCTGCTGCTGGCGGTGTTCTCGGTCGTCAACATCACCTGCCTGGTGCTGCGCAAGGACACCAAGGCCCACAAGCACTTCGTGGCCCCGACGGTGATCCCGATCATCGGCGCGCTGTGCTGCGCGTTCCTGGTCGGACCGTGGACCGGTCGCAACCCGGTGCAGTACTCGATCGCCGGTGTGCTGATCGCCATCGGAGTGGCCTTGTGGTTGATCACCTGGCTGATCAACCGGGCCATCTACTCACGCAAGACGTACCTGAAGGATCCGAGCGAGCTGGACAGCGACGGCCCGGTGAACTGACTCCGCGGTCGGAGCTCGCTGTCGTCAGCGGCGCTGCCGCTTGCTGAGTGCCTGCGGAACGCTGGCGATGATCAAGGTCCCGTCCTGGCGTCGCTCCCCGGAGTGCAGGGCGGGCTCGCCTTCGATCCGCGGACCCTGACCGAGCAGCGGCACCGTGACCGGCTGCCCGGCGGTCACCGTGACCGACTGATCGCGCACCGACAGACCGACCGCGTCACCCGCCTCGACCTCGAACGTGATCGACTCCTGCACCACCGAGACCTTGATCCGGGTTCCCTTCAGGGTGATCCGGAAGGTCAGCTGGTCCCAGTTCTCGGGGAGGCGTGGATCGAAGGTGATCCTGCCGTTGTGGTCGCGCATCCCGCCGAAGCCGTAGACCAGCGCGTTCCACACCCCACCGGTCGAGGCCACGTGGACACCGTCGCTGGTGTTGCCGTGCAGATCGGCCAGGTCGACGAACAGCGAGCTGTAGAAGTAGCGCAGCGCGAGGCTGCGATAGCCGACCTCGGCGGCGATGATCGACTGGACCACACCCGACAGGGTCGAGTCGCCGGTGGTGATCGGGTCGTAGTAGTCGAAGTCGGCCCGCTTCTCCTCGACGCTGAAGTGGTCGCCCTGCAGGAACAGTGCGAGCACCACGTCGGCCTGCTTGATCACCTGGAAGCGGTAGATCACCAGCGGGTGGTAGTGCAGCAGCAGCGGCCGACGATCCGCCGGGGTCGCCTTGAGGTCCCACACCTCCCGGTCCAGGAAGCGCGAGTCCTGGGGGTGGATGCCGGTGCCCTGGTCGTAGGGGATCGACATCGCCTCGGCCGCCACAGCCCACTCGTCCACCTCCCGCTGCTCCAGACCCAGACGGTCGACCAGCCGGTCGAACAGCACCCCGTCCTCGTCGGCCAGCCGTCGGACGACCTCGGCGGCCTTGGCCAGGTTGAACCGGGCCATCACGTTGGTGAACAGGTTGTCGTTGACCACGGTGGTGTACTCGTCGGGCCCGGTCACCCCGTGGATGTGGAACGAACGGGCCGCACCGTCGGAGATGCTGCGCTCGCGCCAGAATCCGAGATCGGCCCACAGCCGGGCGGTCTCGACCAGGATGTCGACACCCTCGCGGCGCAGGAAGTCGTCGTCGCCGGTCGCGGTCACGTACTTCATCAGCGCGTACGAGATGTCGGCGTCGATGTGGTACTGCGCCGTGCCGGCCGCGTAGTAGGCGCTCGCCTCTTCGCCGTTGATCGTGCGCCACGGGAACAGCGCGCCCTCTTGGGCCAGATCCTCGGCCCGCCGGTGCGCCGCCTCGAGCATGTTGTAGCGGAAACGCAGCGCACTGTGCGCCATCCACGGCGAGGTGTAGGTCAGGAACGGCAGCACGTAGATCTCGGTGTCCCAGAAGTAGTGCCCACCGTAACCGGACCCGGACACCCCCTTGGCCGGCACACCGGACTGCTCCGCACGACCGGTCGCCTGGGCTAGCTGGAACAGGTTCCAGCGGACCGCCTGCTGGACCTCGGGCTGGCCCGCGACCTCCACGTCCGTGCGGGCCCAGAACTCGTCCAACCACTGTCGCTGGTCGCTGTACTGCTGGGCGACGCCCTGCCGGGCCACTCGGTCCAGGGTCCGCCGGCACCGATCGACGAGCTCACGGACGGGAACCCCGCGCGAGGAGTGGTAGGAGACGATCTTGGTCACGGTGATCGTCTTGCCGGGCTCGGCGTCCACTCGGTAGACCATCTTGCCGGTGTCCTCATCGGCGCTGATGTGCTTGGTGTACTCGTTGTCGGTGACGATCTCATGATCGACGCCGACCGCCAGCGTCATCTTCGAGTTGTGGCAGCGATAGCCCAAGGTGATCCGGTCGTCATGGGCGTGGTGCAGCTGGGGATCCAGCACCCGGTCCTCGAACGACTCGGCCTTGCGCGGGTCGACACCGGCCCCCATGGCGGCGGCCTTGACGTGGTACTCGTCGCGGCCGTCCTGCCGGTTGAGAGTCTGCGAGGAGATCACCACCGGGGCGGCGAAGTCGAGCATCGTGACCTCGAAGGTCATGATCGCCAGGTGCCGCTGCGGGAACGACACCATCCGGGTCGACTTCACGTGCACGGACTTGCCACCCGGCGTCCGCCAGGTGATGTCGCGGGTCAGCACCCCGTCCCGGAAGTCGAGGGCCCGCTCGTACGACCGCAGGTCGGCCACCGCGAGCAGCAGCGGCTCGTCGTCGACGTACAGCTTGATCGTCTTGTTGTCGGGGACGTTGACGATGGTCTGGCCGACGCGGGCGAAACCGAACGCCTCCTCCGCGTGCCGGATCGGCCACACCTCGTGGAAGCCGTTGATGAAGGTGCCGTGCGCGTGCGTCTCGCGGCCCTCCTCGACGTTGCCGCGCAGCCCCAGGTAGCCGTTGCCGACGGCGAACAGGGTCTCGGTGACGCCGAGATCCTTGCCGCCGTACGCGCTCTCGACGAAGCGCCACTCCTCCGCCGGGAACCGGTGCCGGTCCAACGGATCGGCGGCGGCCGGCGGCGTGTCCCCGCTGGAGCCCCTCACTGCGACACCGCCTCGGTCGAGGCCGAGACCACCAGCTCGGCCAGGTCGGCCACCACGACATCGGCACCGGCCTGCAACAGCCGATCCGCACCGACGCCGCGGTCCACCCCGATGACCAGCCCGAAGTCCCCGTCGTGCCCGGCGGCGACACCGGAGAGGGCGTCCTCGACCACGATCGCCCGGTCGGCGGACACCCCGAGCTTCTCGGCCGCGAACAGGAAGGTCTGGGGGGAGGGCTTCCCGGCCAGGTGCTCGGCCGCGGCCAGGACGCCGTCCACGACCACCTCGAAGCGGTCGGCGAGGCCCGCGGCGGCCAGCACTGCGGGCGCGTTCCGCGACGAGGAGACCACCGCGACCTGCGTGCCGGCGGTGGCCAGCTGGTCGAGATAGGCCACCGACCCCGGGTACGGTGTCACGCCCTCGGTCTCCAGCACCGCAGCGAACACGTCGTTCTTCCGGTTGCCGAGCCCGCACACGGTCTCGGCATCAGGAGGATCGTCGGAGCTGCCTTCGGGCACGGTGATCTCTCGCGAGGCCAGGAACGACCGCACCCCGTCGTAGCGGGGCTTGCCGTCGATGTAGTCGAAGTAGTCGGCCTCGGTGTAGGGCTCGGCGATGCCGCGCGCGGCGAGGTAGTCGGAGAACATCTTCTCCCAGGCCCTCATGTGCACCTCGGCGGTCG
Source organism: Microlunatus sp. (assembly GCA_036524985.1). Classification (GTDB taxonomy): domain Bacteria; phylum Actinomycetota; class Actinomycetes; order Propionibacteriales; family Propionibacteriaceae; genus Microlunatus. Next base: position 20,528 of record DATDBH010000012.1, read on the forward strand.
GCGTCAGCACGCCGTCGAGGTCGAAGAGGACGGCGTCGAAGTCGTCGGTGTTCACGGCGAGAACACTAGGCGAGAAGTGTTACGAGCGGCAGCGCGGTCGCTGCGATGGGCGTCCTCTCTACAGGCGCGTGAACGCCGCGGCGACCGGACGGATCTCCCCCACCCGATCGCCGTGACCGAGCACCGGCGTCGAGGCCTGCTCGTCCAGCACCTCGGAGTCGTAGCCGAGCCGCTGCAAGGTGGCCGCCATGGCCGCGGCACGGGCCCGGGGCGAACCGTCGCTGATCTTGATCGCGACCCCGGTCCCGTCGGGCAGCCCGACTGCGTAGACCGCCTCCGCGCCGGCCTTGCCGACCAGCCCGGGGATCGCGTGGTGCAGGGCGAGCTCGTCGCGACGGGTGCCGGAGACGTTCTCGGGATGGCTGCGGATCGCCTCGGCGACGCGAGCCTCGGGACCCTCGGTGGCGGCCGCGATCCGACCGAAGGACCGGGCCAACCCGTACAGGCTGATCGCGTACAGCGGAGCGCCGCACCCGTCGATCGCCAGCAGACCGGCCTGCTCACCGGCGAGGTCGTCGATGGTCTGCAGGATCGCGAGCTGGACCGGGTGATCGGGATCGCGGTAGGTCGCCGTGGGCCAGCCGTTCAGGGCGGCCGTGGCCAGCATCCCGGCGTGCTTGCCGGAGCAGTTCATGGTGATCGACGTCTTCTCCCCGCCGGCCCGGATCAGGTCGTGGGCCGCCTGCTCGTCGGACGGCCAGTCCGGCGGCGTCTGCAGATCGTCCTCGCTGAGACCAGCACCGCTCAGGATGCGGCGGACGGCGTCGAGGTGGAACGGCTCACCGGAGTGCGAGGCGCAGACCAGGGCGAGCAGGTCCGGGGGCAGATCGAGACCGGCCCGGACCAGGGCGACGGCCTGCAGCGGCTTGCTGGAGCTGCGGGGATACATCGGCGCCAACGCGGCCCCGAGCGAGCGGAGCAGGCGACCGTCCGGGCTGGTGACGGCGACCCGACCGTGGTGGACGCTCTCGATCGTGCCGTTGCGGACGACCTCGACCAGGATCGGGTCGCTCTCGAACGGTCCCTGCGCTGGGCTCGACTGGGGGGCGGCGGCGAGATCGGTCACGCTGTCGGAGGCTACTCCCCTGGGCTCAGAGGCGGGGACGGACGTGCAGACCGATCTCCGGGTCGACCAGGATCTCCTGGGCGGCAGCTGTGGCCGGCTCACCGTCGTCGGCGGGGCCGCCGGCCAGCAGATCGCGAGCCGGATCGGTGTTGCGCTTGACCAGGCCGAGGGCGATGGGGCCGAGCTCGTAGTGCCGCGACGAGCCGCCGACGAAACCGACCGCGCGTCCGTCCAGGGTCAGCGGCGCCCCGACCGCCGGCAACGTGTCGGTGGACCCGTCGAGATGCAGCCGGACCAGCCGGCGCGGAGGCCGTCCCAGGGTGTGCACCCGGGCGATCGTCTCCTGACCGCGGTAGCAGCCCTTGTCCAGGTGCACGGCGGAGCCGAGCAACCCGAGCTCGTTCGGGATGGTGCGGTGGTCGCTGTCGACACCGATCCGGGGCACCCCGGCAGCGATCCGACGGGCCTCGTACGCCCACAGCCCGGCCGGGGGGTGCTCGGCCAGGGAGGCTGCCAGCTCCGAGCGGGGCACGACGAGCTCGTGGCCGCCGAGGGAGTCGGGTCCGGTCCGGCTCAGCCGGTCCCCGGCCGCCGGACCGGCGACCCAGCCGACCGCGTACTCCGCGGACCGGTCCGTGACCTCGACCCGCATCATGAACCGCATCCGGTCCAGCCACGCGACGACCGCGGCGGCCGTTCCCGGCTCGGTGTGCGCCCAGAAGGTCTCGCCGTCGTCGACCCCGTACAGGGCGTGCTCGATGTGGCCCTGCGGCGACAGCACCAGCGTGGTGACGCCGACCCCGGGTTCGAGGTTCTGGAGATGCTGCGTGGTCAACGAGTGCAGCCATCTCAACCGATCGGGTCCGGTGACGGTGAGGACACCACGGTGCGACAGGTCGACGGCACCGTCCCCGGCCTCGAGCCGCCGCTGCTCCCGCAGTGGGTCGCCGAAGTGCCAGGGCTGGCCGGCGTCGAGTCCGGTCTCGACGAGCACGGCGGAAGGATGCGTGG
>DATDBH010000013.1:0-9769 GCA_036524985.1 Microlunatus sp.
GCCGCGACGGCCGCTGCAACCATCACCGCCCCGTGAGCCAGAGTGCTCCTGCCCTCTACGGGACGCGGGTTCATGCTGCTGGGTGACCGGTGACCAGTCATCGCACATTCCTCCTTCTCCTGCTCTTCGTCGCTCCTCAGCCGGGGGCTGGCTCAGTTCTAGACCGCAGCGAACTGCATCACGACCAAGGCGATCAGGGCTGTCACGCCGAGCCCGGCTCCGATCAGACCGGAGAGCTGACCCTTGCCACGCTTCGCCGCAAGGCCGAGGACGATCGAGACGGGGATTCCGAGCAACAGCAGCCAAAAGGTGTTGATCCTCATCCAGGCCGGGGGGTCGGCTGGCGTGAAGGAGATCACGGCGACGGCGGCGGCCGATGCCGACGTGATCACGCCCGCGATCAACCCCACCAGTCCGGTTGGCCGCATCTGTCCCTTGGCTTCCACGCGTGGCTCAGTTGTCTGCACCATCGGTTTCGCCTCCTGTCGCGACCGGTACGGCTGGCGATTGATTCGGGGCCAGCGTGCCAGCGCGAGGCTTCACCAGGCCCGCCGAGATGACGTAGAGGATTCCCGTGATCAGCGCCACCACGCCGACCAGCAAGAGCGGTTGTCCGCCGACCCGGCTCCCGATAGTCACCATGGCCCAGGGGAACAGCCCAACCGCGATCAGCAGCCACCCGGCCAACCGAGTTCGTTTCAGACCTAAAACTCCCAGCGCCGCAGCTACGACGAAGGCCGCGACCGCGCCGACGGGACCGACCCGGTCCTCCATCAGGCGCGCCGCCGGATCTAGCGCAAACCATCCGATCCCGACTGCCACAGCAACAGTCACCACCACGAATACCCAGCGCGACCAACGAGGGGCCCACACAGCCACAGCAACCAACAAGCACAGCGGGACCAGCCACGACAGGACGAGCCCCACGCCAGCGGCACCGCCGGGCTCGTCGAGCGCTTCACCCGCCGTGAACACGCCGGCGAGGAGACTGAATGCGGCTAGAAGCGCAAATCCTGCCCATTTTGTCGCTCGTCCGCGGGACGCCGCATCGCGATGACGCCAGTAGACAACCGAGAGGACGGGGACGAGAAGGACCAGGGCCCCTCCCAGCACGACGAGGGCGGCAGTCACGGCGTCGACCAACTCCCCAAGATCAGCGGCAGGAAGTTCGCGAGTAGGCTGTACGCGCCCACCACGATCCCGATCACCGCCGGCACCACGCCGTTGCGGGCGCCCCGGTTCCGCGCCTTGATCCCGAAGACGATCGCGGCGACGGCCGGCAGGAGAAGGATCAACATGGCCGGGGCTGCGCTGGCGACGACCACGTTCAGCGGCGGTGACTGCTCCGCCCCGGAGTCGTAGCCTCGTAGAGAGAGCAGCCCCTCACCCACCAGCGTCCCGCCAACGAACCCGGCCGGAATCAGGACGACCGCAACCCACGCCGCCCGCAACCAACGCCTGGCAAGCACCGATGGGCCCGCACCGGTCGCGGTCTCCGAACTGCTCCGTGGTGACATCATCGCTCAGATCGTCTCGCCTGTTCTCCATTGTCAATCGCAGCGGTGGTCCGCCGTGAGAGACCAACGTCCCCACCACCGCTGACCTTCGGCCTGCCGGCTTCCGACGTCGGGGTCGACGCCGGCGCCCGAGCCACGACGCCGATCAGGCGTCAACGGATGGTGATGGCCGCCCAGCACGGACCCTGTGAACACGCGGTCGTCGGTTCGAGTCCGACCGCCAGCTCCATCAGCCGGCGCGGGTCAGGAACACCATCTCCTTGCCCGGCCGATCGGGGGCATCGCGGACGTCGACCACCTCGAACCCGCAGCGGTCGAGATCACGCTCGAGCTCGTGGTGTTCGCGAGAGCGCAGGGTCGAGGGTGGAGCGCAGGACGTCCTGGCCGATGGTAGTTGTTCTCTCGAAGGTCACCAGGGGTAGCGCGACCTCGGTGACCGTGCACGACACGACGGCTGTCCGACCGTCCGGCAGGACCAGCCGCCGGGACGCAGGCAGATCCGGAGCGCCGCCAGCGTGGCGTACCAGTCCTCGTCGGAGACGAAGACCTGTGCCGCGTTGCCCGTCATCACCGCCAGGTCGGCGGCGACCTCGCGGTCGACGAGGGCGGCGGCGGCCCTGTGGACCCAGGTCACCAGCTCGGCGTACGGCTTCGTCCGGGCCACGTCGAGAGAGGCCGCGGCCCGATCGACTCCGGTGACGTCGAAGCCTGATTCGGCCAGCCGGAAGGTGACTGAGCCGGTCGCGCACCCGACGTCGACGACGCGATGCGGCCCGACCTCGTCGGCGATGCTCAGATAGGAGGGAAGGTCGCTCCGGTCGCCCTCGATGTCGTCGTAGACGGCGTCTTCAAGTGAGTTGCCTCAGCCCGCCGGACGGCCGAGACCGTGGCCAGGGTCAGCGCAGCTCGGAGGCGATCGGGCAGCGGAACGAGTCGCGAGCCGCCAGCCCGACCCGGTTCAGGTAGCCGATCACGATCCCCCAGGCGGCGACCAGGTTCGTCTCGGAGTAGCCGACACCGTGTCTGCGGCAGTGCTCGACGACCATCCGGCGGGCGAGGGCCAGGTGCGGCCGCGGCATGCTCGGAAACAGGTGATGCTCGATCTGGTAGTTGAGTCCACCCATCAGCGCCGTCGCCCACCAGCCGCCGGAGACGTTGCGGGAGGTGAGGACCTGCTTGCTGAAGAAGTCCAGCTTCGCGTCCCGCGCGACGATCGGCATGCCGATGTGGTTGGGCGCGAACGACGCTCCCATGTAGAGCCCGAACACCGCCAGCTGCAGACCCACGAAGGCGAAGGCCATGCCCAGCGGGAGGACCAGGAACACCGCGGTCAGGTAGATCACCAAGCGCGCTACCAGCACCGTGAGCTCGAGTCGACGACCCGAGATCTGCCGGTTCTCCCACAGGCTCTGCACCGACTTCAGGTGCAGGTTGATGCCCTCCAGCAGCAGCAGCGGGAAGAAGAACAGACCCTGTCGACGGGTGAACCAGGCCTTGAACCCGCGCCGCGTCGCCGCACTCTCCTCCTCGAAGGAGAAGGTGTCGATCTCGATGTCCGGGTCCTTACCCAGCTTGTTCGGGTTCCCATGGTGACGGGTGTGCTTGTTCATCCACCACGAGTAGCTCATCCCGACCCCCACCACGGCCAGGAACCAGCCGAGCCGATCGTTGGCCGGTCCGGACGACAGGACCTGCCGGTGCGAGGCTTCGTGGCCGACGAAGGCCAGCTGAGTGAGAAGGACACCGAGGGCGGCGGCCATCAGCAGCTGGAGCCAGGAGTCGTCGAGCAGGATGAATCCGGTGACGACGCCACCGAGACCGAGACCGAGACCGATCAGGAGCAAGCCGTAGAACCAACGGGTCCGCGACAGCAGTCCCCGGTCACGGACCGCCTGGGCCAGTGCGGTGTACGACTGCGTCACCGGGTTGGGTCTGCGTACGCGCGCGGTGGGTGCGAGAACGGTCATCGTGCGGTCCGATCGGTCAGGCCCCCCAGGGGACCGCTCGACTTCCCAGCCGCTTGACGAGGCAGCGAAGGGGAGGAATTGCGCCGTCGGTGCCCGTGACGATGCTCCGACCCTACCTGGTCAGCCGCCACAACCTACGCGACCGTAGGTAAGATTCCCCGGCACCTCAGCCGCAGCGTCAGGGAATGATGATCAGCTTCCCGCGCACGTGTCCGGCCTGGCTCTGCGCGAACGCGTCCGCGACCTCGTCCAGCCCGAAGGTCTCCGCCACCTCGACGGTGAGCTTCCCCCCGTCGGCGAGCGTCGCCAGCCGAGCAGACTCGGCACCGTCGGGCCGTACCCAGATCCAGCGGCCGCCGTGCTCGATGACGCCAGGATCGGCGATCGACGCCTGCCGGCCACCTTGGGCCAGGACCGCCAGACTGGTCTCCAGCTGTCCACCCACGAAGTCGGCGACCGCGTCCACCCCGCCGGGCGCGAGGGCCCGGATGCGGTCGATCACACCGTCACCGTACGTGACCGGCTCGGCCCCGAGCTCGCGGAGGAAGGCGTGGTTGGACTCCGACGCGGTGCCGATCACGCGGGCTCCGCGCGCGACGGCGATCTGGACCCCGAAGCTGCCGACGCCGCCGGCCGCGGCGTGGATCAACAGGGTGTCACCCGCCGCCACCTCCAGCGCATCCAGAGTTCGCAGGGCGGTACCACCGGCGAGTGGCAGTCCGGCCGCCTGCTCGAAGGTGAGCGAGGTGGGCTTGTGGGCCACCGCCACGGCGGGCACCGCGACCAGCTCGGCGAAGGTCCCGGCGCCGACGGTGTCCTTGCGGGCGTACGCGATCACCTCGTCACCGACCGCGAACTCGGGGGTGTCCGGACCGACCGCGACGACCACACCCGACACGTCCCAGCCCGGGATGACCGGGAACACCGCGTCCAGCAGACCGTCGAGGCCGCCGGCCATCACCTTCCAGTCCACCGGGTTGACCGCGGCGGCTCGGACCTCGATCAGCACAGCACTCGGGGCGAGCTTGGGCCGGGGCACCTCCGCCACGCGCAAGGTGGCGAGGTCGGTGCTGTAGGCGGGATAGGTCACGGCGCGCATGGCGAGTTGACTCCTGGTTCGGTGACTGGTGACCTTGGGGCCAGCATCGACGGCGACGTCGGTATTCCGGCGCCGACCACGTCGACGCAGCTCTCCCGGACCACCGGCACGACAGGTCGGCGACCAATGGACCCGCTGGTCCGGTGGGTGCTGAGTCCTTGGTCACGAACGGTGGTCAGGATTTGGGATCCGGCCATCGCCCGTGCCTAGCCTGGTGTATGACCCGGAACCCACGCCGTTTGGCCGCCTGCTTGCTGGCACTCCCGCTGGCCTTGGTCGCCGCTTGCGGTGCCGACCAGCCGACGCCCACCACCGAGCAGACCCCTGCTGCCCCCGTGCAGGTGAAGGGGACGGTGGTGAGCACCGCAGTCTCGAGCAACGAGGCCCAGGTCGCCGTACCGGCGCCCGTGGCGGCCTCGTGGACCGCGCTCGGCGAGAAGGGCTCTGGTCTGGAGTGGGTGAGCGTGGCCGGCGACGGCACCCCCAAGACCTCCGACATCGACCTCGCGACCGACCCGGCCGCCGGCACCACCACCGTGACCGACGGCATCAACGCGAATGCGGCCCAGGCCGACGGCCGGTCGGTCCTCGCCGGCCTCGACGCCATCGCCTCCCCCGACAAGGCCCCCGTCTGGGTCTTCTCCCCCTTGCTGGACACCGAAGAGCCCGTCGACTTCCGCGAGCTCGCCTTCGACGAGTCGCCTTCGTCGGTCATCAAGGCCGTCAAGAAGGCCGACGCACTGCCCGACCTGGAGGGCCGTGAGGTGACCTTCGTCGTGACCCCGGTCGCCGGTGAGCAGGCGAAGCTGTCCAAGCTCCAGATCGGCTACCAGCGCGCGATCTGGGACGGGCTGGCCCAGGCCGCCGGCGCCAAGAAGGTGACCTTCTACGACGGCACCGGCACCACGCCGGGCACCGGCACGATCACTCCCATCCCGGTCCCCGACCCGAACGCCGACTTCGCGTCCTCCGACCAGGGCAAGACCCGCACCTGCACGCTGCCCTCCCCCGCCCTGTTCGTGGCCGACCAGCCGACCTTGATCGACAAGAAGGCCACCCTCAAGGCGTTGAAGAAGTGCCTCGGCGACGTCGACATCACCACCAAGATCACCGTCGAGGGTCACACCGCCGGTTCCAGTGGCGCCAACAACGACTTCGCCAAGACGCTGTCGACCCAGCGCGCCACCGAGGTCGCCGCCCTGCTCAAGGAGCTGGACGTGCCGGCCAAGAACATCGTCGAGGTGGTCGGCTACGGCAGCTCGAAGCCGCTCGTGAAGCCCGATACCGACCCGAAGAACCGCGCGGTGGTCGTCACCTTCTCCACCACCGAGTGAGCATCCACGCTCACCTGCGGGCGTCTGCCTAGGCTGAAGGCATGGCCGATCGGTTGCTGCCCGCGGGTGCGGTCGTGGACTGGCTGGAGCACGGGCCGGGTCGGATCCGGGTGCTGCGGGCCGGTCGGTCGCAGCCGGACGCCGAGCACGACCGGCTGCCGATCCTGCTCATCCACGGCGGCGGGTACGACAACGCGGCCATCTCGTGGTCGAAGATCTTCGGGCCACTGTCGGCGGATCGGCTGGTGATCGCTCCGGATCTGCCCGGCTTCGGTGACACCGAAGGGATCCCGGTCACCGGTGATCCGGCCGAGCTGGCCGACCTGATGATCACCGTCGCCAGGTCCTACGGTCTCGACCGGCTCGCTGTGGCCGGTATCTCCATGGGCGGCGACGTCGCCCTGCACGTCGCCCTGCGGCACCCTGAGGCGGTCGCCGGCCTGGTCCTGGTCGCCCCCGGCGGACTCACTGAACGACTGAAGAACACGCCCACCCAGCTCGCCGCCTGGCTCGCCGCACAGCTCCCCGACGGAGTCCTGTACGGCCTCGGGCGCTTCGCCGGCCGGTTCACCGACACCTACCTGAGTCGGATGGTGCACGACCCGACGGCCATCGGCGCCGGCGTTCGGGCCGAGTTCGCGCGCGAGGCGCGCCGACCAGGATCCGGGGTCGGCTACGGCCGCTACAACCAAACGACCTTGGGCCCGCGCGGCATGCGGAACAACCTGCTCCCCGAGGTCTCCCGGATCCTTGCCCCGACGCTGTTCCTGCACGGTGCGGACGATCCCTTGGTCGATCCCGCGAACTCGGCGGCCGCCGTCGCCGCGATGCCGCACGCCGAGCTGGTGCTGGTGCCTCAGTGCGGTCACTGGCTGCCGATCGAGGCGCCGGAGGTCTTCCTGCGCGAGGTGGGCGCCTTCCTCGCCGCGCTGCCCTGATCCCCGCGTGCCCGCGCAGGTGTCCGCCGATCTCTCGGCACGATCGACGTCGTCTCGGTGCACGAGGAGCCGCGACCGCCGAAGACCACTATTTTTGTCGCTATGACTGCGGACGCCGAAGCCGCACACGTCACCGGTCCCCCCACGTACTTCACCCGCTTCGTCGGCCGCGACCGCGAGCTGGCCGCGCTCCGAGCCCGGTTGTCGGCCGTCTCGACGACGCCGAACGCCCGGCTGACCACCCTGGTCGGACTCGGCGGGTCCGGCAAGACCCGGCTGGCCGTCGAGATCAGCACCCGGCTGCTGGACGACCCGCGCGGACGGGCCAGATTCCCGGACGGGCTGTGGTGGGTCGACCTGGCCACGGTGACGGATCCAGCGCGGGTGCCGCAGACCCTGGCCGCGGCGGCAAGCCTCGAGAGCTTCACGCGGCAGAGCTCGCTGGACACCCTCGCCCGCACGCTCCGCTCCCGCCGCGCCCTCGTGGTGGTCGACAACTGCGAGCACCTCCTCCCGGCATGTGAGGCCCTGGTCGCCGGGCTGTTCTCCAGCTGTCCCGGGTTGACGATGCTGGCCACCAGCCGGACCGCGCTCAGCGGCAGCCAGGAGTTCACCGTCGGTGCGCTGGACAGCCGTACGGACCACCCGACCTGGCGGGCCGACGCCGTCTCCCTGTTCTACGACCGCGCGGGCACCATCCTGCCGGGCTACGCCGCAGCCGCACACGACGCGCCCGCCGTCACCGCCATCTGCGAGCGCCTCGAAGGTCTCCCGCTCGCCATCGAGCTGGCGGCACCGTGGATCCGTACGCTGTCCGCCACCGATCTGCTCGCTCAGCTCGACCGCAGTCTCGAGGTGCTGGATGCCGCAGCCGGCGATGGGGACCGGCTCCACCACGACGACGACGCAGCACAGACGCAGCGCCACCGCAGTCTGCGCGCCCTGCTCGAGAGCACCTGGTCGTGGCTCGGAGAGGACGAACGTGAGCTCCTCTGCGGGTTGGGGGTCTTCGTCGGCGGGTTCAGCCGCGAGAGTGCCGAGGCGGTCGCCGGAGCGACCGTCACCACCTTGAACCGACTGGCCGAGCTGTCGCTCATCCGCCGGGTGCCCGGCACCGGGGACGGCACCCGCTACGTCATGCACGAGCTGGTCCGCCAGTACGCCGTCGACCGGATGACCGACCGGGCCGACGACGAGATCGTCGGTCTCCGCCGCCGACACCTCGACCGCTGCATCGATCTGGGGGATCGGTTCATGGAGGCGCGGAACTCTCCCGACGAGACACGCTGCCTGGCTCGGATGCTGGAGGACCACGCCAACATCGAGTCGGCCTTGACCTGGGGCACGAGGCAGCTCGAGTCCGAGCGGGTGCTCAGGCTGGTGGCCGACCTGCCGGACGTCTGGATCTACACCGGCTCGCCCGGCGAGCACCTGACGGAGATCACGGCTGCTCTCGAGCTTCCCTGGGACCCGGAGTCGGCCGTGGCCGCCGCCGCCCGGGCGCGGGTGACGTACGCGGCCGGTTGGGCGACCTTCAATCTCGGCACCGAGGACCTCGGACGCCGGTTCTTCGTCGAGGCTCTCGGGCTGCTTCACACCCTCGGCGACGTCGGTGAGCAGGCGGCCTGCCTGCGGGCCTTGAGCCAGATCGCGATCGTGCAGGGAGACGGCCGTACGGGCGAGCGGCTGGCCCGGCAGAGCCTGGCCCTGTGCCGGCAGATCGGCGACGACGCCGGTGCGGCGTGGTCACTGCACCACCTCGCCGACGCGCAGTTCAGCTCAGGTCGGATCGAGGAGTCCGAGAAGACCATCGGCGCGGCCGTCATGGCCTTCCGCCGAGCCTCCGTCCGCTACGGCGAACACGGTGCGCTGCTCGACCAAGCCAAGCTGCTGAGACGCCGTCGACAGTGGTCGGACGCCCTGCACGCCTACGCAGACGCCCTGACCATCCTGCAGGTCACGGCGGGGTTCACGGCCGGAGGGCGAGACCTGTTCCTCGGTCTCGGCGCCGTGGCGGACGCGCTCGGGCGGCCGGCAGAGGCCTGCCGGCTGTTCGGTGCGGCGGGAACCTGGGAGAAGGCGTACGGCGGCTACGACACCCCGATCGCGGCACCGGTGGAGGAACAGCGGGTCGACGCCCGCACTCGCCTGGGGGAGGATGCCTGGACCGCAGAGCTCGCCGTCGGCGCTCGGTGGTCGTCCGAACAGGCGGTCGCCGAGGCATCATCCTGTGTCACCGAGCTCCTGGGCGAGCCGGCGAGCCCGTTGCCGGCCGGACTGACCCTGCGCGAGGTCGAGGTGCTGAAAGCGCTGGCCGAGGGGCTCAGCAACGACGACATCGCCGAGCGGTTGGTGATCAGTCCCCGTACCGTTCACGCCCACCTGCGATCGGTCTTCGGCAAGCTCGGTGTGTCGTCGCGCACGGCGGCGCTCCGGGAGGCCGCCCGGCTCGGCCTCGAGCTGGGCGAATAGGCACTTCTGCCGACGCGGGACCTATCCGCAGGGGGGCACCGTGGGACGTGGGTCGGTGGCGGGCACCGGCCGGACGAGAGGTGTTCCATGATGACCTGTACCCGACTGGTGAGGGCTGTTGCCGCGGTGGTCGTGCTGCTGCTCGGCGGCTGCTCGAGTGCGACGTCGACCGAGGATCCTCCTCCCGCACAGAGTGCGGCCGCCCCGGCCCCGGCAGCCACAGGACCAGAGGTGGCGATGACCGCAACTCACCGTTACGCCGACGGCGCCACCGTCAAGATCTCGGGCTTCACCGACGCCACGATCGGCCCGAACACAGCCTCGGAGGATCAGACCGCCAAGGAAGGGGACCCGTACGTCATCGTCACCCTGGTCTGGGCCAACACGAGCACCTCGGAGGTCGAGCTCACGCCGTTGATCACGGTGAGATCCAGTCCCGACG
>DATDBH010000014.1:0-2232 GCA_036524985.1 Microlunatus sp.
CTGCCCTGCGTGTTCGTCGGCCGGCCCTGGGTCGGCGACCGGGTGACGTACGTCGACGTCGACAACGTGGCCGGAGGTCGCGAGGCCACCAAGCTGCTGGTGGACCGCGGCTGCACCAGGATCGGCACCATCGCCGGCCCCTCCGACATGACCGCGGCCGTCGACCGCCTGCACGGCTGGCACGAGGCGATGGGTGCCGCCGACCTGCCGACGGAAGCCGTCGCCATCGGCGACTTCACCGAGTCCGGGGGCGAGGCTGCCGCTCGCGAGCTGCTCGACCGGCACCCCGACCTCGACGGCATCGCGGTGGCCTCCGACCTGATGGCCGCCGGAGCCCTGCGCGTGCTGACCGAGAGCGGCCGGCGCGTACCCGACGACGTCGCCGTGGTCGGGTACGACGACCTGGGCGTCGCCGAGCGCACCTCACCGCCGCTGACCACGGTGCGGCAGCCGATCGTCGAGATGGCCGAACGCGCGACCCGGCTGCTCCTGGAGCAGATGGACGGCAGCGCACCCGCCGGCGCGATGCGGGTGATCATCCCGCCGGTGGTCGTCCGGCGCGAGACCGCCTGAAGGTCCGACCCCGGGGGTGTGGTGCCACACCCCATGACCTAGGGTCGGCGGGTCTCTGACTCGGGCTCGGCGGGAGACGCGCGTGCGCGCGCGGTGGGTGCTGTGTCCGGTCTGGACGTCATCCATCAACGAAGGAGCAACGCATGTCGAAGTTCGCCCTGGCTCACCGACGGTCCCTCGCGGTCGTCGCCGCGGCCGCGGTCCTCGCCCTGACCGCCGGCGGAGGAGCCGTCGCAGGCTCACTCATCACCAGCAAGGACATCCAGGACAAGACCATCACGGGTGCTGACCTGCACAAGAACGCGGTCAAGACCCAGAAGGTCAAGGACGGCACCCTGAAGATCCAGGACCTCAACAAGAAGGCCCAGGACCTGATCAACCAGCCTGGCCCGGCCGGCAAGGACGGCAAGGACGCCGACATGTCGAAGGTCACGGCCCTCGAGACCCGGCTCGCGGCCCTCGAGAAGCGCGTGGCGACCCTCGAGGCGCAGGACGCGTCCGGCGTGAACACCAACTGGGTCGCCGGCCAGGGTTCGACGATCGTCGACGCCCACACGGTCCGCCTGGTCCTGGCCGCGGGCAACCCCGCCGGCACCTCGGTCGAGATCCAGAACCTGGACCTGCCCGTCCAGGCGACCAAGACCGTCTCGTTCACCTACAAGCTCGAGAACGGGGCCGCCTACTCGGCAGGTGCCCCGCGCGTCTTCATCGAGATCGGCGGCACCTTCTACAACACGTTCGACGCCGATCCCACCGACGCCGGCACCAACAACGGTGACGGCACCTTCACCAAGACCTGGACCATCCCGGCCAACGGTCGGGTCGGGGCCGCCGGCATCGTCTACGACAACTCCGGTGCGCTCGGAACGGTCACCGTGACGAACCTGACCATCTCCGGTCAGCTGATCAGCTTCAAGTGAGCCACAGGCGGAGGGCCTCGTCCGGACGGACGGGGCCCTCCGCCCTGACTACCCTGAGCCCATGGAGGTGAGGGTGCTCGGACCGGTCACCGTCGAGTCCCCCACCTCCGCGTCACCGCTGGGCAAGCGCGCCCGCGCCCTGCTCGCCGTGCTCGCCCTCTCGGCCGGCCCGGAGCCGGCTGACGACGAGCTCGTCGCGCGGGTCTGGCCGGCCCCACCGCCGGACCCGCTCGGCGCCCTCGCGGGCCTGCGGGCACAGCTGGGCGAGATCCCCGCGCTGACCACGGACGTCGCCCGGTTCACCGACCTCACGCGCCGGGCCGGGGAGGCGACCGTGGCCGGTGACCTCGAGGGGGCCGATGCCACGCTGAGCCAGGCGCTGGCGCTCTGGCGCGGCGAGGCGCTGGAGGACGTGCGGGACACGCCGTACCTGCAGTCCGAGGCCCGGCGGCTGACCGAGCTGCGCCTGGGGGCGATCGAGGACAGCCTCGACCTGGGCCTGCGTCAGGGACGAGCGCTCGAGCTGGTCGACCGGGCTCGGACGCTCGTCGACGCCAACCCCACCCGCGAGCGGCTCTGGGGACTGCTGATGAGCGCTCTCTACCGCAGCGGTCGGGGCGAGGAGGCGATCGCGGTCTACGCCGAGGCACGGGCGACGCTGGCCGACGAGCTCGGCATCGAGCCCAGCGAGGCGCTCCAGCAGCTGGAAGCGGGGATCCTCCGCACCGACCCCGCCCTC
>DATDBH010000015.1:0-19156 GCA_036524985.1 Microlunatus sp.
TCCACGGGAAGCAGCTCGAATACACGGTTCCCGACTACGACGAAGACAACTGCGTCAGGTTTGGACTGATCCAGGAAGACAACTTTCCCAACTCCGATGGCTCTCCGAGCCTTTGGGCGCAGACTCCGAAACAGGAGAACAAGATCTTGATCCTCGACGTCGATGGCACCCGGCTTGTGGTTCTCGCCGGGCACCCGCCGAACATCTCTGCGCAGGACCAGGCCGACCTCGACGCCATCCTCAACTCCATCGACATCGGATGACGGGCTCAGAGCTTCCTCGTCAACGTTTGCGCCACTTCGTCCTCGACGGGGACGGCTTCGGGGACCGCGGAGACACGAAGCCGGACACGGGACACCCGCCACCGGTCTGGCCGATGACGGCAAGCAATGAGGGGAGTGGAGCCCACGACGAAACCCTTCCTGACAAGAAAGAACGGCACGATCCACGCTCGGCCTGAGCAACGCGAACCTGGCCGACAACGGTGGAGCATCGGCTTGGCTGGTCACATCGGCGGCCGGCACATCGGCCCTCCTACGGGACGAAGGTGTCAGCAATCGAACAGCGGCCATCCCCGGGCCACAGTTGGGCCACAAGCTGAGGTCGGCAACGGTCACTCACGTCGTAGCCTCTGCGCGTCGAAGGACACCGGTGGACGTAGCCTCACCCTGGGCCGATGACTTCCAAGCTGGTCATGCGAGTTCGATTCTCGTCACCCGCTCCATCTCGTGGGCGTTGGCTCCGACGAGATCGACGCGGCCGGCATCTGGTACCCGTGGGTGCCGATAGGAGACCGCCTCAGCATGCGCGGGGTGCCGAGATCCACCGGATCCTGCTCTCGTGCGACGTCACACCCTGCACGAGAGGGCAGATGTCAGCGACCTCGTGGCTGCCCCTCCGCTCGTGGCGGCCGTCTCCAGGCGGCCGGAGAGTAGTGGTGGTGGACCGCCGCTGAAACAGGGATCGAGTTGGTCATGTCCTCGGGACAGATGCGATGACGTCGGGCAGCGAGGGATCCGTCCACCCACACCTGACGCGCGAGGCGGCCCCCCGAGCGCGACCCGGTGCCGAACGAGGCCCCGACGTCGAGCCATCCCCGCGGATCTCGAGCGGCGCCACCATGTCCGTGGCTCAGCTGCTCGCCCTTCAGCGTCACGCGGGAAATGCCGCGGTGTCCAGGTTCCTGGCCGAGCAGCGGAATACCGTACCCACCCGTCGTGCCGAGGAGACGGAGTCCTCGCTCAGGAGAACCGACGAGACTCCGGCCAGGTCGCCCCTGGGTGAGGGCGTTCACCCGGCCGGTGCCCCCGGCACGTCTGCGGTAGCGATGCCGCCCCCCGTCCAACGAGGCGCCATCGCCGACGCCGCGTCGGCGGCGCTGTCGTGGGGCAAGAAGCACATCGTGGCTCCGATCAGCGGTCTCGCGGGTGGTGCCGTCGACCGGGTGAGCGCCTTCGGGGGCAAGATCGCTGGCGCGTTGGCCACGGTCAAACCCGGCTGGGGAGACCTCGCCGGCCCTCATCGACTCTTGCTGAAGAGTGCTATCGCTGTCCGGCGAACGATCGCCGCCGATCTCGTCGCCCAGGAACGCGGCGAGCGGCAGGCTGCCGCCCGAGCCACCGGGCAGCCCGCGGGCAGCGTTTCAGCGGGGCCGCTGGAACAATTGGAGCAGCAGGCACAACGTGCCGACTCCCTCGTCGAGGGAGTGCTTGGTGTTCACGACGAGATCATCGAGGGTGCAGTCCTCGGCGACTTCAAGGAGAACCCCAGCGGTTGGAACACCATCGGGCAGATCGCCATCGGCTTCGTACCGTACGCGGGCCAGGTGGCCGATGCTCGTGACACCGTTGCCGCGTTGCGGAAGATGAGTCAGGGCGGCTGGAAGGATCCCTGGGAATGGCTCAACCTCGGACTCACGCTGGCGGCCTGGGTTCCCGGGGTGGGCGATCTGATCAAAGGCGTCGGCAAAGGCGCCAGCCGATTCCTCCGCCGCAGCGGCGGCGCGCTCCTCAAGCGGGGTCGTGCGCTGTTCAACGGGATCCGTCGCGCGGTGCCCCGATTGCTCGGCAAGGCGGCCGCCGTGGGTCGCAGGCTGGCCGGCGGAGCGCGACGCCTAGCCGGACGTGCTCTGTCGGGTATCCGCTCGGCCGGCACTCGTCTGGCGTCCGCCGGCCGCGCCCTGCTGGCGGGGACCGGCCGACTGATCGGGCGTGCGCGGGCCACGGTCTCCCAGCTGATAGGTCGCGCGAGAGCCGGGGCCGCCAGCCTCCTGGCCCGAGGCCGCGCGCTGTTGGGACGCGCCGGACGGGTCGTGCGGTCCCTCGCTCAGGGAGCGTTCAGTCGGGTGGAGGGCGTCGTGCGGCGGGCCAGCGAGCGGGTGGCTCGGGGCCTGGGTCGCGTCCGATCCATCGCCGCAGACCTCGCGTCGCGGGCCTCCCGGCTGCTCGAACAGGCTCGACGAACGGCGGCGAGCCTGCTTCAGAGTGTCCGCCGGTCGGTGCAGGCCCTCGCGCAGCGAGCCCGGGCGTCCGCCGCCCGAGCCTTGCGCGTGGCGCGCGACACCGGGCGTCGCTGGGTGGCCCAAGGAGTAGCCAAGGTGAAGGACCTGGCTGGCAAGGTCAGGAGCCTGAAGGATCGAGCTGTCACCGCGGTGAAGAAGAAGGTGTCAGACATCCGGCTGCGCGTCGAATCGGCGGTACGCCGCAAGATCGGACAGTTGAATCAGCGCTTCGGCGACACGCAGAAGGTCAAGAATCCCACGAACTTGGCCAACCCCGACAGGACCAAGCACATTCTCGAGGGCGAAGGACCAGGGAGCGGTGGACATCGTTGGCCTGGGGGGCCGGGCAAGACGTCGTTTCCGCGCAACTGGTCGGACGAGAAGATCATGCAGGAGATCTCCGACGTTGCCACGGACCCGAGCCTGCCGCGAATTCAGCAGACCGGTGCTGCTGGAGCCACCCTCACCAAGTCGGGGAAGCCGGTGCGCTTCAAGGTCGAAGGCGTCCGCGACGGGGTTCGGATCCGGGTGATCCTGGAACCCGGCGGAGTGGGTATCGTCACCGGGTTCCCGTTCTGACCGGGCCGGTTGTCTGCAGGAGGAGATCGCCATGAAGATCAGCAACCCGCGGGACGCCGAGGACGCGCTGCGGTCCCTGGTCGACGTCGAGAAGGAGCTCCCAGCCAGCGATGCGGGCAATGTCCGCGAGCTGCTCGACGCAGGGGAGGTGAGTCTGGCGTTCGACACACTGTGCACTCAGCTGTACGAGTTCGACATCCGGATCTCGCCGGTCAGCAAAGCCACTCTCGACGCAGTAGGCCGCCGGCTGGGCCTGGATCCCGAGCTCTGGACGGTCCTCGAGGTGTCAGGTCCCGGGGCGCCCGGCCCGGCTGAGCGCGAACCCGGCAACTGAGCCGTGCGCGTGCTGTTGACCGCCATGGGAGCGGGGCGGGCTCATGTTCGTCGACTCATCGTCGTCGCCCGTGAGCTGGCCGCCCGGGGCACGACGGTGGCGTTCGCCGTGGCGGCTGAGGATCCCGACGTGGTCGCGGAGGGCTTCACGATCCTGCCGGTTCCCGACATCGGTGTGACCGACTACAGCCGCAACCTGTTCGCTGCCTACGATGGGACGGTCACGGAGCACCACGTTGTCGCCGAGCTCGCCGTGTACAGGCAGTTCGCGCCGGACGTGGTGGTGAGCGATCTCCGACCCACCGCGGCACTGTCCACACGCTTGGCCGGTCTGCCCCACGTCAGTCTCCTCAATGCCTATCTCAGCCGGGGATTCGACCCGGCGCTGTTGACCGATGGAGCGAGCGTCCGGGCCGGCTGTGCGCGGGTTGTGCAGCGCCTGCAGAAGCGGACCAGCATCGGCGGGTTCCGGATCGCCGCGCGACGGCTCGGTCTGCCCCGTCCCGCGTCGCTCGACGATCTGTTGGACGGTGATCTCACCCTGCTCTGCGATCTGCCGGACTACTGCCCGGTCCGGCAACTGCCGCCGATGACCTCGTACGTCGGGCCGTTGGTCTGGGAACCGACCACAGGCGCTCTCGACGTCGATGTCCCACCTGGCCGGTCTCTGATCTACGCCTCCACCGGCAGCACCGGAGGCCGCAGTCTGGCGGATCTCGTGGTCCGGGCGTTCGCCCACGATCCGGAGACCCACGTCGTCCTGACCACGGACCGGGCGCTCAGTCTCCCGGCCGAGGACACCCCCACCACGACGATCCGGCAGCTGATCCGGCCGGGTCGGCTGTTGGCCGTGGCTGCTGCAGCCATCCACTCCGGCGGCAACGGCACGACGTACCAGGTGGCCGGGGCCGGGGTGCCGGCTGTCGTCGTGCCCGACAACAACGATCAGCGCATCAACGCGGCGCTGATAGCCCGTCGTGGGCTCGGTGTCCGGCTCGAACCGTCCCGCGCCACGGTCGAGAGCCTGCGGTCGGCCGTCGAGCGGGTTCGGGCCTCGGCAGCTGTCCGTGCCACAACGGATGACTTCGCCCATCGGTACCGGACGTCCGCCGCTGCGTCAGCCGTGGCCACGGCCGTCCTCGGGATGGGTTGACCGTTCTCACGCCATGCCGGTCGTGCACGATGCCGGTTCGGCGATTTGGACCGATTTCGGGCCGACCGTAGGATTGCCCGGGCTCAGGTGCGAGCCCGTTCCCGAGCGCGCACGGTCCTCACTCGGGCCGAGCCTGCCTTTCATCCCACCTCAGGAGTTTCTAGCGTGCCCAGCAGTGTCGACCGGCTGAGCCCCACCCGGGTCAAGCTCACCGTCGAGGTGTCGTTCGACGACCTCAAGCCCAGCCTGGACAAGGCCTACCGCGAGATCGCCAAGTCGGTGAACATCCCCGGCTTCCGCAAGGGCAAGGTGCCGCCGATGGTGATCGATCAGCGATTCGGCCGCGGGACCATCATCCAGGAGGCGCTGAACGAGGCGCTGCCGAAGTTCTACGGCGAGGCCGTGGCGGAGAACAGCCTGAACCCGCTGGCCCAGCCCGAGGTCGAGGTGACCAAGCTGGAGGACGGCGACCTGATCGAGTTCACCGCCGAGGTCGACGTCCGACCGGAGTTCGATCTGCCGGACTTCTCGACCCTGACCGCGACGGTGGATGCGATCGAGGTCACCGACGAGCAGATCGATGCCCAGCTGACGGGTCTGCGGCAGCGGTTCGGCTCCAAGTCCGTGGTCGAGCGGCCGGCCGCTTCCGGTGACGTCGTCACGATCGACCTGGTCGCCACCAAGGACGGCGAGATGCTGCCCGACGCGACGGCTGAGGGCCTGGAGTACGAGATCGGCACCAGCGGCATGCTGGACGGGCTCGACGAGGCCGTCACCGGTCTGTCCGCCGGTGACACGGCCGACTTCGCCTCGACGCTGGTCGGTGGCCCGCAGAAGGGTGAGGAGGCGGACATCCGCGTCACGGTCACCCAGGTGCAGGAGCAGGAGCTGCCCGAGCTCGACGACGAGTTCGCCCAGACCGCCTCGGAGTTCGACACCCTGGACGAGCTGCGCGACGACGTCGCCGCGCGGCTGGCGAACGCCGGGCGGCTCGACCAGGCTGCCAAGGCTCGCGACGCCGTGCTGGAGAACCTGCTCGCCCAGCTCGAGATCGAGCTGCCGGAGAACGTGATCGGCACCGAGGTCGAAGCACGCAAGAGCCAGATCCAGTCCCAGCTCGACGGGGCCAGCATCGATCTCGACGACTACCTCGCCGAGACCGGAGAGGCCGAGGACGCCGAAAGCTTCTGGGCCGGGGTGGAGAAGCGCTCCGCGGATGCTCTGAAGGCCCAGCTGGTGCTCGACAAGACCGCCGAGCAGACCGAGGTGACGGTCGACCAGAACGACCTCACCCAGCACATCTTCCAGCGCGCCCAGCAGGAGGGCACGGCTCCGCAGCAGATCATCGCGCACATGCAGGAGCACCCGCACCACATCGACGAGTACATGCTCGAGATCCGTCGCGGCAAGGCGCTGGCCACCATCGTCGAGGCCGCCACCGTGACCGACAGCAACGGTGAGGTGGTCGAGCTGGCTCGCATCCAGCCCGACGGCAGTCTGGCCGATCCGGTGGAGGCGGCCGAGGTGGAGACGGCCGCTGCGGATTCCGATGGCGAGGCCGTGACCGAGGCGTCCCTCACCGACAACGCCGACACCGCCGACACCGACGCCGAGACGAAGGCCTGACAGGCACACGCCACAGTCCGACCGGAAGGGCCTGAGGGGATCCACCCCTCAGGCCCTTCGTCGTTGACGGTCTTGGGCAAATCCTGAGGATTTCTAGATCTTCTCCCAAGGGTGGCGCGAGGTTGGCTCGCAAGGATGGCTCTTGCGTCACGACAGCACGGGTTCGGTGGGTCAGATCAGGGGAGGTCGCCCGGACCCCGTCGTAGCGCAAGGCTCGACGAGATCGCAGTTCGGGGGAACGAGACTCGGGGACACAGAGCCACTGACCCGATGGTCAGGACTGGATTCACCGATCCAGCCCTGACCATCGTCTCGTTCTCAGACCTTGTCGTCCGCCGCCGCTTCGGCGCGCTCACGATCGAGCCGGTGTGCGCCGACAGCGAACACGGGCGCAAATCCCTCGGCCCACCGAGGCCCGCGGGGTAGGTTCGCTCCCGTGAACGCACACCATCCGCACGGGTCGCTGCCGGGTCTGAGCCCGCGCGCCGCCGGTCGAACGGGCGGCATCGGCCTCGACGACAACGTCTACCAGTCGCTGCTGCAGAACCGGATCATCTTCCTCGGCTCCGAGGTCCGCGACGAGAACGCCAACGCCATCTGTGCGCAGATGCTGTTGTTGAACGCGGAGGAGCCGGAGAAGGACATCTATCTCTACATCAACTCACCCGGCGGCTCGGTCGACTCCGGCATGGCGATCTACGACACCATGAACTGGATCTCCAACGACGTCGCCACGGTGGCCATGGGTCTGGCCGCGTCGATGGGGCAGTTCCTGCTCTGTGCCGGCACCAAGGGCAAGCGGTACGCACTGCCCAACAGCCGGATCATGATGCACCAGCCCTCCGGCGGTCTGGGTGGCACCGCCAGCGACATCCGCATCCAGGCGGAGCAGTCGCTGCACATCAAGGCCACGATGCAGAAGCTGATCGCCGAGCACACCGGTCAGACGCTGGAGCAGATCGAGGCCGACTCCGACCGCGATCGCTGGTTCACGGCCGAACAGGCCAAGGACTACGGGCTCATCGACCACGTGTTCACGGCGGCGGCGCAGATCCGTTCCGACGAAGCGCCGAACCAGTAAAGGGATCTGACACATGAGCACCTTCGACAAGCCGCGGTTCGCGCCCGTGCTGGAAGACCGCCAGTTCGCGCCCACGATGGACTACTACATCCCGCAGTGGGAAGAGCGCACGTCGTACGGCATGCGCCGGATCGACCCGTACACGAAGCTGTTCGAGGACCGGATCATCTTCCTCGGGACCCCGATCAGTGACGAGATCGCCAACGCGGTGATGGCCCAGCTGCTGTGCCTGCAGCAGATGGACGCCGACCGCGACATCGAGATCTACATCAACTCCCCGGGTGGCTCGTTCACCGCGCTGACCGCCATCTACGACACGATGCGCTACATCAAGCCCGACGTGCGCACCGTCTGCCTCGGTCAGGCCGCCTCGGCGGCCGCGGTGATCCTGGCCGCCGGCACCAAGGGGAAGCGCCTGGCGCTGCCCAACAGCCGGATCCTGATCCACCAGCCCGCGACCGAGGGCGGCTACGGCCAGTCCTCCGACATCGAGATCCAGGCCCGCGAGATCCTGCGGATCCGCTCGCTGATGGAGGACATGCTGGCCACCGACACCGGCAAGAGCACCGAGGAGGTCAGCCGCGACATCGAGCGCGACAAGTACCTCACCGCGGAGCAGGCCAAGGAGTACGGGATCATCGACGGGGTCTTGACCTCCCTCAAGGCCGTGTCCGTCTGATCCACCCGGCCCGACCGCTGCACCCGCGGCGGTCGGGTCCTCGGCACTCCCGCTCTGGGTCCTCCCCGATGAGGGTGCCTGCCGTTATCGTGAGGGTTCGAGCACCGAAGCCCGGACCGGAGGAAGAGGAGGCGGGGCGTGGCCCGAATCGGAGAGAGCGGCGATCTGCTCAAGTGCTCGTTCTGCGGAAAGAGCCAGAAGCAGGTCAAGAAGCTCATCGCCGGACCCGGCGTCTACATCTGCGACGAGTGCATCGATCTCTGCAACGAGATCATCGAGGAGGAGTTCTCCGAGGGCACCGAGGTCGGCCTCCTGGAAGACCTGCCCAAACCGCAGCAGATCCGCTCGTTCCTCGACACCTACGTCATCGGTCAGACCGGCGCCAAGAAAGCGCTCGCCGTCGCCGTCTACAACCACTACAAGCGGGTGCAGGCGCAGGCCGCGAACCCGTCCCGCCGGTCCGAGGACGACGGCGTCGAGCTGAGCAAGTCGAACATCCTGCTGATCGGGCCGACCGGCTGCGGCAAGACCTATCTCGCGCAGACGCTGGCCAAGATGCTCAACGTCCCGTTCGCCATCGCGGACGCGACCGCGCTGACCGAGGCCGGCTACGTCGGCGAGGACGTCGAGAACATCCTGCTCAAGCTCATCCAGGCCGCCGACTTCGACGTGAAGAAGGCCGAGACCGGCATCATCTACATCGACGAGGTCGACAAGATCGCCCGCAAGAGCGAGAACCCCTCGATCACCCGCGACGTCTCCGGTGAAGGCGTGCAGCAGGCGCTGCTGAAGATCCTGGAGGGCACCTCGGCGTCGGTGCCGCCGCAGGGTGGGCGCAAGCACCCGCACCAGGATTTCATCCAGATCGACACCACCAACGTGCTGTTCATCGTCGGCGGGGCCTTCGCCGGGCTCGACCACATCATCTCGTCCCGGGTCGGCAAGCGTCCGCTCGGCTTCAACAACGACTTGGAGAGTCGCAAGGACCCCTCCGACGACCCGTTCCACGACGTCCGGCCGGAGGACCTGGTCAAGTTCGGTCTGATCCCGGAGTTCATCGGGCGGCTGCCGATGATCGCCTCGGTCATGCCGTTGGACCGTGACGCCCTCATCCGCATCCTGATCGAGCCGCGGAACGCACTGATCAAGCAGTTCAAGAAGCTGTTCGACCTGGATGGCGTCGACCTGGAGTTCACCCCGGACGCCATCGAGGCGATCGCGGATCTCGCCCTGCTGCGCGGCACCGGTGCCCGCGGCCTGCGAGCGATCCTCGAGGAGGTGCTGCTCAACATCATGTACGACGTCCCCAGCCGAGACGACGTCGCGCAGGTGATCATCACGGCCGAGGTGGTGAAGGAGTCGGTGCTGCCGACCCTGGTGCCCCGGGACAAGTTCGCCAAGCGGGAGCGGCGCGAGAAGTCAGCCTGACCGTCCGGTGACAGGTGGCCCGTCGACGCCGATGGTCCCGCGCGAGCGGCGAGAGGAACCCTGCTGAGATGGCGGAGACGGATCAGCGCGGTGACGGCCCGTCTCTTGGTGCCGACGGTACGGAGAGCACCCGTGTCAGCACCGACACCCCGGCGTTCCTGCCTCGGGTGCGCGAACGCGGGCAGACCGCGGCCCAGAGGGTCAGCGGAACCCTGGCGGGTATCGCCGACAACGCGGTGTCCTCGGCCGCGGTCCTGGTCGCGGCCACCCTGCTGGCGATCATCTGGGTGAACTCGCCGATCGGCGACACCTATGACGCGTTCTGGCACGTGGAGGCCGGGGTCGTGGTCGGACCGTACGAGCTCATCCTCGACCTCAAGCACTGGGTCAAAGACGGGCTGATGGCACTGTTCTTCTTCGCCGTCGGTCTGGAGGTCAAGCGGGAGCTCACCATCGGCGAGCTCACTGATCGCCGCCGTGCCGCGGTCCCGATCGTCGCCGCGGTCGCCGGGCTGGCTCTACCGGCGGTCATCTTCCTGGCCGTCAACGCCGGTACGGCGGCCGCCCACGCCTGGGGCGTGGTGGTGTCCACCGACACCGCCTTCGTGCTGGCGCTGCTGGCCCTGGTCGGGCCCAAGCCTGGCACCCGCCTCCGGCTGTTCCTCGTCACGCTCGCCGTGGCCGACGACATCGGTGCCCTGACCATCATCGCCCTCTTCTACACTGAGTCGCTGTCGTGGGGCTGGCTGGCACTCGGGCTGCTCGGCCTGGCCCTGATCGGTCTGCTGCGCTGGTTGCGGGTCCGGCGGGACAGCGTCTACCTGGCCGTGGGCGTGCTCACCTGGATCGCCGTCTACCAGTCGGGCGTGCACGCGACGCTGGCGGGTGTGGCGATCGCGCTGATCCTCCCGGTCTACCCACCGAAGCGAGAGGCGGTCGAGCGGGTCGAGGTGGTCACCCGGGCGTTCCGGCAGAGTCCGAGCGCCGAGTCCGAGCGGCTGGCCCGGCGCCAGATCAGCGAATCGGTCGCGATGAACGAGCGCCTGCAGATGCTGCTGCGGCCCGCCATCGCGCTGGTGGTGCTGCCGCTGTTCGCGCTGGCCAACGCCGGGGTCTCGCTGTCTGGGGAGGCGCTTGCCGCGGCGGCGACCTCCCGGCTCACCTGGGGGGTGGTCGCCGGTCTGGTGATCGGCAAGCTCGTCGGGGTGCTGCTGGGTGCGGCACTGGCGGCCCGGACGCCGTGGGCCGAGCTGCCGCCGGGTCTCACCCACAAGCAGCTGGGCGGTGGGGCGGCGCTCGCCGGCATCGGTTTCACGATCTCGCTGTTCATCGTCGACCTGGCGCTCGACGACCCTGCGCTGCAGGACCAGGCGCGGGTGGGGGTGTTCGCGGCCTCGCTGATCGCCGCTGGTCTCGGCGCGCTGATCTTCTACCTGAGTCGGGCGGACGCCGCCCTCAGCGGGCCGCCCGTGCAGCTGCTGCGGCCGGTCGACCCCGAGCGCGACCACCTCCGAGGGCCGGTCGATGCGCCGTTGGTGCTGGTCGAGTACGGCGACTTCGAGTGCCCGTTCTGCTCCAAGGCGACGGGCTCGATCGCCGAGCTCCGCGCGGCCCTGGGTGATGACCTGTGCTACGTCTTCCGACACCTGCCCCTCGAGCACGTGCACCCGCACGCCCGAGCAGCGGCGTTGGCCAGCGAGGCCGCGGCTGCCCAGGACCGCTTCTGGGAGATGGCCGGTGAGCTGTTCGGGCACCAGGACGCTCTGGAGGCCGACGACCTGCGGTCGTACGCGGTCGCCATCGGCTTGGACGTGGCGCGGTTCGAGGAAGACCTGCGGACCAGGCGTTACGAGAACCGGGTCGACGACGACGCCATCGACGCCGAGGCCTCCGAGGTGCACGGCACCCCGACCTTCTACGTCAACGGGCGGCGGCACCAGGGATCGTACGACGCCATGACCCTGGCGGCCGCGCTGGAG
This sequence comes from Microlunatus sp., assembly GCA_036524985.1. Lineage (GTDB taxonomy): Bacteria > Actinomycetota > Actinomycetes > Propionibacteriales > Propionibacteriaceae > Microlunatus. The sequence continues at coordinate 11,359 of DATDBH010000015.1, forward strand.
GCGACGCGGTCGGATCGTTGACCTCAGGGTGCAGGGTCGGGCAACGACGCCGGACGGTGGGGCCGCGGGCGCGTGGCCGAGGCATCGCCGATGGGCGAGCGTCAGCCGTTGAGGTTCAGCGTCACCGTCACGACGGCGCCGCGGGCCACCATCGCCCCGGGCGCGGGGGTGATCGCGAGGATCTCCTCGTGCTCTCGTCCGGGAACCTGCCGCTGGTGCTCGTAGACGATCTCCAGACCCAGGGTGGACGCGCTGGGACGCTCGACGCCACCCATGGAGTCGCCGACCCGGATTTCGGCCAGGCTCTGCCAGGCAGGCACGACGACCAAGCCGAGGGCGCCGACCAGTGACTCGAGCAGACTCGTCTGGCTGGTCAGGGTGGATTCCAGCCGAGCGGCGGCGGACCTGAGCTCAGCCAGCTGCTCGGCGGCGGCTGCGAGCTGCCGGTCCGCTGCGGCGGTGCGGAGGTCGAGCAGCTCCAGCCAAGCGAGGACCCGGACCCGCTCCCGCACCAGGTGGGTGACCTGGCGGCCGACGGCTTCGACCGTGACGTCCATGGTCTCGGGGTTCATCACCTTGCCGCTCAGCGAGGTGTGGGCGTGCAGAGTCGACGGCTCCCGCCAGCGATCCTTGGTCCAGCGCGAGGACAGGTTCATGGGGTAGTCGGCCTCGTCGGGCACGTCGCATCCTCTCGTGGTGGGACCACCATCATGCTCGAGGCGGCGGCGTCGAGGTTCGGCGCCATCGACTTCGGGTGGCTGAGGCAAGGCCGCTGGCCGCTGGCTGCAGGGCCGGACCCGACGGCTGGAACACCGCGCCCCGGTCGGCCCACTCTGCCGTCGCTGTGGCTTTCGGCTCAGAAGCGTCGGTTGGCCAGCACCGGGATGGACCGCCGCACGGTGTCCACCTCGGTCGGATCGAGGTCGACCACCAGCAGCCCCGGCTCGGCGCCCAGCGCAGCGATCACCTCGCCGGCGGGCGAGACGACCTGGGAATGGCCGACCCCGGTGGGGGCGCGACCTCGCGCCGGCACCCCGATGGTCGCCGGATCGGCCTGGTCGACGGCGGCGACGAAGCAGGTGCTGTCGAGGGCACGGGCCCGGACCAGCACCTCCCACTGGTCGATCTTGGTCGGCCCGGCACCCCAGGACGCCGGCAGGCAGATCACCCGGGCGCCCCGGTCCGCGAGGATCGTGAACAGACCGGGGAACCGGACGTCGTAGCAGATGGCGAACCCGACGGTCACGCCGCCGATCTCCAGCACCAACGGATCCGACCCCGGGGCGACGGTGTCGGACTCGGCGAAGCCGTACGCGTCGTACAGGTGGATCTTGTCGTAGCCGGCATCCACGCCCGGTCCGACGACCCGCAGCGTGTTGCGGACGCGGCCGTCGCCGCCGGGGGTGAACATCCCGGCGGCGATCACCAGCCCGTGGGTGGCGGCGATGTCGGCGAGTCGGGTCGCCCAGGGGCCGTCCATCGGTTCGGCGATCTCGGCCAGCGGGAGGCCGAAGCAGCGCATGGTCGCCTCGGGGCAGAGCAGCAGATCGGCCCCACGGCCGGCGGCCTCGCGGGCGGCATCGGCCACGAGATCGAGGTTGGCGTCAGGGTCGGCTCCGGAGACGAGCTGAGCCAGCGCGAGCCGCATGATCAGTCGCCGGCGGGGCCGCCGCCGTGCACGTGGTGGTGCTCCGCCTTGTCGGCCTTGGCCAGCGCCTTCTCCACCTCGGTGACCCAGCGCTCCTCGAAGATCGCGACGATGCCGGAGCTACCCGGCGGCAGCGTGTCCTCGACGTCGGCGCGGATCTCGTGCTTGGTCACCTGATCGACGACGACGCCTGCGCCGGCACCGATGCCGGCGCCGACCACCGCCGAAGCGAGCAGGGCCGGTGGGAAGATCAACCCGACGATGGCTCCGCCGACCGCACCCACGGCAGCCCCGAGTCCGGCCTCGTGCGCGTTGTCCTTGACGTGGATCGTGCCGTCCGCATCGCGGCTGACCAGGATCAGGGCCTCGATCGTGACGACCTTGTCCTTGGCCAGCTGCTTGATCTCGTCCCAGTCGGCCCCGGCCGCGGCCGCGTCGCCGTACGCCGCGATGTACAGGTCGAGTGGGGCGTCGGTCGAGCTCATGCCATCAACTCCTCGTTCGCTGAGTCCTCGGTCGCTGGTGCGGTCCTGACGAGCATCGTGGACCTCGACGGTCATCATGCCCCGAACGCGGAACGGCGAGGTCGGGAGGTCCGGGACTCAGCCGTTCGGGACCAGCTGGACGTCGACGGTCAACGGCACGTCGGCAGCCGACCACTGGATCTCACCGGTCAACCGGCCCACCGCCCGCAGATCAGCCTCGATCTCCTTCAGCCGGTCGAGCACGTCGGCCGCCCCGGTGAACTCGGCGCGAGCCACCTCGGTCCGCATCGACACCTTGGCCTGGGACTTCGCCCCGCGCACCGCGGCCAGGGCGGTGGCCAGGTCCTCCAGCAGCAACGCGTCCCCGTCGACCGCCACCTCTCCCGGCGTCGGCCAGGAGGCGGTGTGGATCGAGCCGTGCTGCCACCAGGACCACACCTCCTCGGTCACGTACGGCATGATCGGCGCGAGCAGCCGCAGCACCGCCTCGAGCGCGATGGCCAGTGCGGCCTGGGCCGAGGCGGCGCCGTCGCCGGAGCCGTACGCCCGCTCCTTCACCGTCTCCAGGTAGTCGTCGCAGAAGGCCCAGAAGAACCTTTCGGTGCTGTCGAGGGCGCCGGTGTAGTCGTAGGCGTCGAAGGCTGCGGTGGCTTCCACGATGACCCGCTCCAGACCGGCCAGCAGGGCACGGTCCAGCGGTTCGCTGACCTGGGTGAGGTCCGCGGCCGCCGTGTCACCGGGGAAGCCGAGCACGAACTTGGACGCGTTCAACACCTTCATCGCCAACCGGCGACCGACCTTCATCTCCTTCTCGTCGAAGGGAGAGTCCAGTCCCGGGCGGGCCTTGGCCGCCCGCCAGCGCACCGCATCAGACCCGTACCGCTCGAGCACGTCGGTCGGCACCACCACGTTGCCCAGCGACTTGGACATCTTCTTGCGGTCGGGATCCATCACGAAGCCGCTGATCATCGACCGGGTCCAGGGCAACGAGTGGTTCTCGTAGTGCGCCCGCACCACCCGGGAGAACAGCCAGGTGCGGATGATCTCGTGCGCGTGCGTGTTCAGGTCCATCGGGAAGGTCAGCGCGAACAGGTCCGGGTCCCGCTCCCAGCCGCAGACGATCTGCGGGCTGAGCGAGGAGGTCGCCCAGGTGTCCATCACGTCGGGATCGGCCATGAAACCGCCCGGAACGCCGCGCTGGTCCTCGCGGTAGCCGTCCGGAACGGCCGAGCTGGGATCGATCGGCAGCTCGGCCTCGGTCGGGGTCAGCGGGCTCGCGTAGACGGGCTCGCCCTCGGCATCGAGGGGATACCAGACCGGAAAGGGCACGCCGAAGAACCGCTGGCGGGAGATCAGCCAGTCGCCGTTCAGGCCACCCACCCAGTTGTCGTAGCGGTACTTCATGTGCTCCGGCACCCAGGCGAGCTCCTCGCCCCGGGCGAGCATCTGCGCCTTGATCACGGCGTCCCGACCGCCGTTGCGGATGTACCACTGGCGGGTCGAGACGATCTCCAGCGGCTTGTCGCCCTTCTCGTAGAAGTTCGCCTTGCGCTGGGTGGGGGTGGGGTCGGCGAGCAGGTCGCCGGACTCGCGGAGCCAGCCGACCATCAGCTCGCGGGCACTGAAGGTGGTCTTGCCGGCCAGCTCGGCCCACCGGTCGCCGTCGGCGATCCAGCCGGGCTGGTCGCGCAGGATCCGGCCGTCCCGGCCGATGATCACCCGGGCCGGCAGCTGCAGCTCGCGCCACCAGGTCACGTCGGTCAGGTCGCCGAAGGTGCAGCACATCACCAGACCGGAGCCCTTGTCGGGCTCGGCCAGCTCGTGGGTCACCACGGGCAGCTCGACGCCGAAGACCGGGCTGGTCACGGTCTGGCCCACCAGGTCGGCGTACCGCTGGTCGTCGGGGTGCGCGATCAGGGCCACGCAGGCCGCGATCAGCTCCGGCCGGGTGGTCTCGATCACCGCCCGGTCGCCGTCAGGTGTGTGGAAGGCAACCTTGTGGTAGGCGCCGGGGTAGTCGCGGGCCTCCAGCTCGGCCTGGGCCACCGCCGTCTGGAACGTCACGTCCCACATGGTCGGGGCCTCGGACAGGTACGCCTCGTCGCGGGCCAGGTTGCGCAGGAACGCGAGCTGGGAGACGCGTACGGACTCGTCGGAGATGGTGGTGTAGAGGCCGCCCCAGTTCACGGACAGGCCCACCCTGCGCCACAGGTCCTCGAAGGCGGTCTCGTCGATCTGGGTGAGCTCGTGGCAGAGCTCCACGAAGTTGCGGCGGCTGATGCCGACCTGGCGCTTCGGGTCCGGCTTGGCCGGGGGAGTGAAGGCGGCGTCGTAGGCCACCGTCGGGTCGCAGCGCACCCCGTAGTAGTTCTGCACCCGCCGCTCGGTCGGCAGCCCGTTGTCGTCCCAGCCGATCGGGTAGAACACGTGCTGGCCGCGCATCCGCTGGTAACGGGCGATCAGGTCGGTGTGGGTGTAGGAGAACACGTGCCCCACGTGCAGCGACCCGGACACCGTCGGCGGCGGGGTGTCGATGCTGAACACCTTGCTGCGGTTCTGCGCCGGATCGCCCTTCGGCCGCACGAACGCGTACGTGTCGTCGGCCTTCCAGCTGGCCGACCACTTGTCCTCCAGACCCTCCAGGGCCGGCTTGTCCGGTACGACGCGCGCACCGGTGGTGGGCGCGTCGAGACTCGGGGCAGCAGGCGTGGCAGGCATGGGGGAGATTCTAGGGAGCCGGGCCCGAACCCCACGAACCCGTTTCACGCCACCACTCCCACTGGGCGTTTTGCACCGCTATCCACGTCAGATGTGGTTTGCGGGTGCAACAGTTGCTCAGTCGGGACGCGCGGCCTTTCGGCCTCTCGGCCGGGGTGGTGTGCTGGTGGTTTCGGCAGCGCTCGACGACGAGGAGGTCGCAGGTGTTCGAGGAGGCGCAGCTCTACTCGCCGGTGTCGCACCACGACGACGGCACCGTCGAGGTGCACCTGGGCCGGGACCATCCGGGCTTCCACGACGCCGCCTACCGCGACCGCCGCAACGCCATCGCCGCCCGGGCCGTGGCCTGGCAGCCGGGTCAGCCGCTGCCGCGGATCGACTACACCGAGGGTGAGACCGCGATCTGGCAACAGGTCTGCGCCGAGCTGGCCGACAAGCACCGTCGACGGGCCCACCCCGAGTACCTCGCGGCCAAGGAGCGCCTGGGTCTCCCCGCCGATCGGATCCCGCAGCTGGACGAGGTGTCGGCGACGCTGCACGGGCTGACCGGGTTCCGCTACGTCGCGGCCCCGGGACTGGTCGAGCTGCGGGAGTTCTACTCCTCCCTCGGCGACCGGGTCTTCCACTCCACCCAGTACGTCCGCCACCCCTCCCAGCCGCTGTACACCCCCGAGCCGGATGTGATCCACGAGGTGCTCGGCCACGGGAACCAGCTGGCCAGTCCCCGGTTCGCCGAGGTCACCCGAGCCGCCGGGGCGGCCGTCGCCCGGGCGGAGCGGGACGAGACCGTCCAGGTGATCGCCGACGTCTTCTGGTTCACGATGGAGTTCGGCGTCATGTACGACGGCGCCGAGCTGAAGGCGTACGGTGCCGGGATCTGCTCCAGCTACGGCGAGATCGACGAGTTCGCCGAGATGGAGATCCGGCCGCTCGACCTGACGGCGATGGCCACCCAGCACTACGACATCACCACCTACCAGCCCGTCCTGTTCGCCGCCCGGTCGGTGGCGCACCTGGAGGACGTGGTCGGCGCCTTCTTCGAACGGTGCGACGACGACGCGCCGGAGCGGATCGGGGCAGTCGCTGCGGCCTAGACTCGGAGGGCCATGTCGCACACTGCCACCCTGTCCGAGGACGCCTCGCACGCCGAGATCGTCGCCGCCCTGACCAGCCGATGGCCCGAGCATCGGGTCGCGCCCAGCCTGGGCCGCATCACCGCCCTGACCGAGCTGCTCGGCGACCCCCAGCGTTCCTACCCGGTGATCCACGTCACCGGCACCAACGGCAAGGGCAGCACCGCCACCATGATCGAGAGCCTGCTGCGGGCCAACGGACTGCGGACCGGTCGGTTCTCCAGCCCGCACGTGACGTCGGTGACCGAGCGGATCGCGATCAACGGCGAGCCCCTCAGCGAGGAGCGCTTCGACGCGGTGTTCCGCGAGATCGCCCCGTACGTGGAGCTGGTGGACGCCCAGCAGATCGACGGTGTCGCGATGACCTTCTTCGAGATGATCACCGCGATGGCGTACGCGGCCTTCGCGGATGCTCCGGTCGACGTCGCCGTGGTCGAGGTCGGGCTTGGCGGGACATGGGACGCGACCAACGTGGCCGACGGGGACGTCGCCGTGATCACCCCGATCGACATCGACCATGCCCATCTGCTCGGCTCGACCATCGCCGAGATCGCGACCGAGAAGGCCGGCATCATCAAGCCGGGCGCTCTGGCCGTCCTCGCCGGGCAGTCGGCCGAGGCCGCCCACGTCCTGCTGGCGCGCAGCGCCGAGGTCGGTGCCCTGGTGCAGCGCGAGGGGATCGAGTTCGGCGTCCTGGAGCGAGTCCCCGCCGTCAGCGGCCAGCTGCTGCGGCTGATGGCGGCCGAAGGCCCGGTCGACGAGGTCTTCCTGCCGCTCTACGGCGCGCACCAGGCCGCCAACGCCGCGCAGGCCCTCGCGGCGGCCGAGGCGTTCCTCGGTATGAAGGCCCTGAATCCTGACGTGGTCCGCGAGGGCTTCGCTGCCGTGACCATGCCGGGACGGATGGAGGTCGTACGCCGCTCGCCGACCGTGGTCCTGGACGCCGCGCACAACCCGCACGGCGCGCGGGCGGCCGCCGCCACGATCACCGAGGCCTTCGCCTTCACCCCGCTGGTCGGTGTGATCGCCGCCATGGGCGACAAGGACGTGCGCGGCATGCTCGAGATCTGGGCCGAGGTGATGCAGCAGGTGGTCGTCACCCAGGTGGCCTCGACGAGCCGCGGGATGCCGGCCGGCGAGCTCGGCGAGCTGGCGGCGGGGGTGTTCGGCGCCGATCGGGTCACCGTCGCACCGCGCCTGGACGACGCCATCGAGACCGCGGTGAACCTGGCCGAAGCGGACGACCTGGGCGGTTCCGGGGTGCTGGTGACCGGATCCGTGGTGCTGGTGGGAGAGGCCCGGACCTTGCTCGTCCGGCAGCAGGCGGTCGATGACGCCGCCGCGGCCCGGAGCGCCGCCGATCCCGATGACGACTGGGCGCCGGAGGACTCCAGTGTCGATGACCTCGACGACGACGCCCCGGTCGACGAGGACCTGGTCGATGCCGAGCTGACCGGTGTGGCCGTGGTGGGCGAGTCGCTCGCCCCCGACGACAACAACGACGAGGAGGATCCGTTCGCCGACGACCCGTTCGCCGACGACCCGTTCGCCGACGACATCGAGGACTCGAGTCGCTATGACGAGTGGGACGCCGACCAGGACGGGCCCGACGGTCCTGCCGGGCCGAACGGGAGCGCCGGGCGATGAGCTACGCGCTGCCACCCGACAACCCGATGCGAGTGGTGCTGCTCACCGTGCTGATATTCGAGGTGATCGTGTTCGGGCTGGCCGTGCCGGTGATGATCCTGGTCTCGGGGGTGGCCCCGGCGGCCGCCGCCCTGGGCGGCGGCGGGGCGGCCCTGCTCGCCCTGGTC
>DATDBH010000016.1:0-7484 GCA_036524985.1 Microlunatus sp.
CCCGCAGAAATCAAATCGGTGGATCAGGGCTGAGCTCGTGCGCCCCGGGTGCGCCCTTTGCGGGCTGAATCAATAGTTGAGGCATGTTCGTCAACCAGCATCACACCTGGTCAACGACGCTTTCCACCTGGTAGCCCCGACGGGATTCGAACCCGCGCTACCGCCTTGAGAGGGCGGCGTGCTAGGCCGCTACACAACGGGGCCCTAGCTTGACCCGTCCCCCATACGTCGGGAGATCGGACCGCGGAAGCGTACCAACTCGACGACCGTCCCGCGAACCGGGAGATCACCAGCGAAGGTCTGCTTCGCTGGGGTACTAGGACTCGAACCTAGACTAACTGAACCAGAATCAGCCGGGCTGCCAATTACCCCATACCCCATCGTCGGACTGCTCCGACGAGGCGTGCCCGTCCCCGGGCACGGGGAGCAATGTTAGTGGACCCTCCCCGTTCTCTCCAAACGAGCGCGCCACCGGCCGCCGGCGTTCGGGACTGCTGGCTCGTCGCCGACGACGAGAACGAGCCAGCATCGTGGCGCGGTCAGCGACCCAGCGACAGATCCACCCGGGTCCGCAGCTTCAGCTGCCGGGCGATCAAGAGCGCGAGCACGGCGAAGAGGGCGAACCCGCCGAGCTGGATGCCCGACTCCAGCCAGGTGATCGAGTTGATTCCACGGACTGTGGCGATGGAGCTGGTGAGGCCCGCGATGACGTACGCGCAGATGTTGTTGATCACGTGCGCGCCGATGCCGGCCTCCAGACCGCCGGTCCGCCAGACCAGCAGACCGGCGAGCAGCCCGAAGCCGAGCCGGTTGAGGAACAGGGCGGGGTTCTGCACGCCGTGCATGAGCGCGAAGATCAGGGCCGACACCACCACCCCGAACGCGGGATGAGCCACCAGACTGCCCAGCGCCTGCATCAGATAGCCCCGGAAGAAGATCTCCTCGGCAGCCGCCTGGAGTGGGGATGTGAGCACGATCACGACCAGGAAGCTCCAGAACCCGGCCTGCGGCCGCACCGTGACCTCGGTCGACCCCAGAGCCAGTGGGATCAACGTCACCGCGTTGAGCACCACCAGCGCGACGCCCGCGCAGATCAGCAGGTAGCGCCAGCGGATCCGGGGCTGGACTGAGCTGAGCCAGCGTGGTCGCACCTGGTGGACGATCGCCATCAGCACCCAGCAGATGGGGATCAGGGTCGCGATGCCGAGGTTCGCCGCGATCATCCCGGCCGGGATCTCGAAGGCCAGGGCACGGCGGGCGAAGTCCGCATACTCCTCCCCCGATCCGACCGCCCCCCAGGAGACCCCAAGCACCACCTGGGTGACGACCGCGGTCATCAGCAGGTAGAGCGACAGCCCGCAGACCACCCCCAGCAGAGAGCGCCACCAGACGTAGCTCGGACCGCGCAGAATCTGCGGGTACGGCGCCCCGTCAGGCGGCAGCGCTTCCGGCAGCTGGGGGTCGTAGGGGCGGGACGGAGTGGACGACGCGGTCGCGGGCGCCGGCTTCGACGGTCTCGGACCGCCCCGAAGAGCCGGGTTGCCGGAGCGTCGGTTCTTCTTGGCCACGTCAGCCCTGCGACAGGCCGGCCCGGGCCGCGGCGATCCGGGCCAGCGACGAATCCCGCCCGAGGAGCTCCAGCGACTCGAACAGCGGCGGTGAGATCTTGCGGCCGGTCGCCGCCACCCGGAGCGGGCCGAACGCCAGCTTCGGCTTCAACCCCAGGCCCTCGATCAGGGCCGATCGCAGGGCGGCTTCGATGGACGCGTGGTCGTAGGGCTCCACCGTGCGCAGCGCCTCGGCGGCCGCGGCGAGCACCGGACCGGCGGTGTCGGGCAACGTCGCCGCCTCGTCGATCTGCACGTCGGCGTCGGCGGTGAACAGGAAGCGGATCAGCTCCACCCCCTCCGACAGCGTGGTCATCCGCTCCTGGATCAGCGGCGTCGCGCCGACCAGCAGTGACCACTGCTCCGGGTTCGGCGGCTCGGCCACCAGGTCGGCGGCCACCAGGAAGGGCACCAGCTGATCGACCAGCTCGTCGGTGGACAGCCGCCGGATGTGCGCGGCGTTGATCGCCTCGCACTTCTTCGCGTCGAACTTCGCCGGGTTCGCGTTCACCCGCAGGATGTCGAAGACCGCCACCATCTCCTCGATGGTGAACACGTCGCGGTCGTCGGCGATCGCCCATCCCAGCAGGGCCAGGTAGTTCAGCAGCGCCTCCGGCAGGTAGCCCTGCTCCCGGTACTCGGCCAGGCCGGATCCCTTGTCCCGCTTGGACAACCGGCGATTGCCGTCGCCCAGCACGGTGGGCAGGTGGCCGAAGGTCGGCACCCGCCCGCTGCCTACGCCGATCTGCGCCAGTGCCTGGTAGAGCACGATCTGTCGCGGCGTCGACGGCAGCAGATCCTCCCCCCGCAGCACGTGGGTGATCTCCATCAGCGCGTCGTCGACCGGGTTCACCAGGGTGTAGAGCGGCTCCCCGGTCCCCCGGACGAGGACGTAGTCGGGCACGTTCACGGCCTCGAACGTGATCTCGCCGCGGACCAGGTCATGAAACGTGATCGGCGCGTCGGGCACCCGCATCCGCACCACGAAGGTGCGCTCCTCGGCCTCGTACGCCGCCACCTGCTCGGCACTCAGGTCGCGACAGTGGCGGTCGTAGCCGGACGGGGCGCCTTTGGGCCGCCCGGCCTCCCGTGCCTCCAGCTCTTCGCGGGTGCAGAAGCACCGGTACGCCAGCGCGGAGTCCAGCAGCTTGGCGGAGACTTCGGCGTAGAGCGCGCCCCGCTCGGACTGCACGTAGGGCCCGTACGGACCGCCGACCTGGGGGCCCTCGTCCCAGTCCAGGCCGAGCCAGGTGAGAGCGTCCATCAGCCCGCGGTAGGACTCCGCCAAGTTGCGACCGGCGTCGGTGTCCTCGATCCGGAGCACGAACGTGCCGCCGTAGTGCCGGGCGAACACCCAGTTGAACAGGGCGCTGCGCACGTTGCCGACGTGCAGGTTGCCGGTCGGCGACGGCGGGAACCGGACCCGGACCTGCGCCGGAGCGAGGTCGCCCAGCACCGGATCGGGACCGCTGCCGGTCGACGGGACGGAATCGTGGTCGGTGGTGCTCACGTGCTCACTTTCGAATGACTCTCAGCGGAAGACTGCTCACTTGCGGATGACGGTGTTGGTCAAGGTGCCGATGCCGTCGACGGTGACCCCGACCTCGTGGCCGGGCCGCAGCTCGCCGACGCCGGCCGGCGTACCGGTCAGGATCACGTCGCCAGGCAGCAGGGTGGTGAACGAGCTGATGTAGACCACCAGCTCGGTGATGTCGCGCAGCATCAACGACGTCGAGCCGTGCTGGCGCTGCTCGCCGTCGACGGTCGTGGTGATCATCACGTCGCCCATCTCGGCCACGCTCTGGTGGGTGGTGATCCAGGGACCGAGGGGGCAGAACGTGTCGTAGCCCTTGGCCCGGGCCCACTGCCCGTCGGACTTCTGCAGATCACGCGCGGTGACGTCGTTGGCCACGGTGTAGCCGAAGATGACCTCGTCCACCCGCTCGGGGGGCACGTCTCGACAGATCCGGCCGATGACCAGGGCCAGCTCGCCCTCGTACGCCATCTCCTGCACCGGCTCGGGGTAGATGATCGGCTCGTCCGGCCCGATCACCGACGTGTTGGGCTTGAAGAAGATCAGCGGGACCGCGGGCACCTCGTTGCCGAGCTCAGCGGCGTGGGCGGCGTAGTTGCGACCGACCCCGACCACCTTGCTGCGCGGGATCACCGGCGCGAGCAACCGCACGGCCTCCAGCTCGTGCCGCTCGCCGCTGAGCTGGACGGGCATGGAGATCGGGTCACCGGTGAGGGTGGAGATGGTGTCGGGGTGCTTGCCGCCGTCGGCGGCCAGCTCGACGATGCCGAAGGCCGGGTCACCACCGGTGGAGAAACGGGCGATGCGCATCCCGTCACCCTATCCACCCGGCACGGCATACTCGCCCGTATGACCGGAGCGGGCGGTAGGAGCGGAACCGAGCAGGCGCAGCGCAGGCACGAGCCGTACGAGGTGGTCGACCTGATCAACGGCAAACGGCGGGGGGGACGCCTCACCGATGCCGAGGTCGACTGGGTGATCGACGCCTACACCCGCGGCGCAGTGGCCGACGAGCAGATGTCGGCGTTGGCCATGGCGATCGCGTTCCAGGGCCTCGAACCGGACGAGCTGCAGCGCTGGACGGACGCGATGATCGCCTCCGGCGAGCGGCTGGACTTCTCCGGGCTGTCCCGGCCCACCTCGGACAAGCACTCCACCGGCGGGGTCGGAGACAAGATCACCCTGCCGCTGGCCCCCCTGGTCGCCGCCTGCGGGGTGGCCGTGCCCCAGCTGTCCGGCCGCGGTCTCGGGCACACCGGCGGCACGCTCGACAAGCTGGAGGCCATCCCCGGCTGGCGGGCCGACCTGAGCAACGAGGAGATGCTGGCCCAGCTCGAGTCGGTCGGTGCCGTCATCTGCGCCGCCGGCTCGGGTTTGGCCCCGGCGGACAAGAAGCTGTACGCCCTTCGCGACGTCACCGGCACGGTCGAGATCATCCCGCTGATCGCCTCCTCCATCATGAGCAAGAAGATCGCCGAGGGCACCGGATCGCTGGTGCTGGACGTCAAGGTCGGCTCCGGCGCGTTCATGAAGACGCAGGCCGACGCGCGGGAGCTGGCCTCCACGATGGTGCGGTTGGGCACGAGGGCCGGGGTGACCACGATCGCCCTGCTCACCGACATGAGCACCCCACTCGGGCTGACCGCGGGCAACGCGCTCGAGGTGCGGGAGTCGGTCGAGGTGCTGGCCGGCGGCGGTCCGACTGACGTGGTCGAGCTGACCCTGGCCCTGGCCCGGGAGATGCTCGCCGCCGCCGGTCACGACGATGTCGACCCGGCCGACAAGCTGGCCGACGGGTCGGCGATGGACGTCTGGAAGGCGATGATCCGGGCTCAGGACGGCGACCCGGACGCTCCCCTGCCCACGGCCCGGGAGACCGAGGTGGTCGCCGCCGAAGCAGACGGGGTGCTGACGTCGATGGACGCGTTGGCGGTGGGGGTCGCCGCCTGGCGGCTCGGCGCGGGTCGTGCCCGCAAGGAGGACCCGGTGCAGGCCGGCGCCGGGGTCGAGCTGCACGCCAAGCCCGGCGATCGCGTACGAGCAGGTCAGCCGCTGCTCACCCTGCACACCGACACCCCGGAGCGTTTCGGGCGGGCACGCGAGGCGCTGGCCCATGCCTCCACGATCGGTGAGCAGGCTCCGAAGCGTACGGGCGTGGTGCTCGACCGGATCGGCTGACCTCGAGCCGGAGCGGGCCGGGAGGCGAACCGGATCGTCGAACCGGGCGGCAGTGGCCGCGATCAGGCCGGTGGATCGCAATCTCCATCCATGGGCGCGAGCTCGTTGCTCCGACGGTCCCGGTCCGGACGCACAGTGGACCATGGGCGACCGTCCGAGCCTCGGCTTCATGAGCGGCCAGAATTCGCCCGCGGATGGAATTCCGGGCCGGGTCGGCGACAGGCGAGCCAGAACCCGCCCGTGGAGGGACAACTGCCGCACACCACCCCACGACGAGCGCGGTTGAGCCTCTCAGCTGACCTTCGTGGCGTCGGTCAGCCAACCGGCCAGCTGGGTCATGTAGGCGGCCTGCGACGGGTAGTCCATGCCGGCGAACACCCAGGGGTGGATCTGGTTCGCCTTGGCCGCCGGGGTGGCGGCGAACGTCGGCTGCTTCTGCAGCTGCTCGGGTCCGAAGCCGCGCTGGGAGTAGAGCACCAGGTCACCGCCGATGGTGTCGTAGTCCTCCCAGCTGATGATGTCCCAGTAGTAGTCCTCGGTCTTCGGCTCGACGAACTTCATGCCGAGATCGGCGTACATCCGCAAGCCCGGGTCGTCGGGTGCCTTGGCCACGTAGACGTTGGCCGCCTCGGCGTAGATGGGCTGGGACACGACCCCGGACTTCGCCGCCGCGGTCAGGGCGGCGGAAGCCTGGTCGAACGCCACCTCGCCCTCGGCTACCGGGCCGCTGTCGGCCGAGGCCCCGAGAGCCACCACCAGCTCGGTGGTCCGCTGGATCACGTCAGCGGCCGAGCCACCCATCACGATGGTGACGATCGGGGCAATCCCGGCGACCTGCTCCTGCTGGGCCAGGTCCTTGAACCCGTACAGGGGCTGGGTCTGGTCGATCGTGCCTGAGGCATCGGTCGGGTAGACGTGGGTCACGATCACGTCGGGAGCGGCCTTGGCCAGGGCCTCGATGTCGATCTCGCCGTAGGTCTTGCCGAGCTCGACGATCCCGCTGGTGTCCAGGTCGGTGAAGCGGGTGTCGGCGGCCAGGTCGCTGTAGCCGAACGACGCCACCGGCTTCAGCCCGTAGTTCATCAGTGAGTAGACGACGTCGCTGAGACCGGCGACCCTGGTCGGTCGCGCGTCGAGAGTGACGGTCTTGGCCAAGTCGTCGGTGAAGCTCCAGGTGGCGCCAGCCTCGGCTCCGGGACCAGTCTCTTCGGGGGCCGAGCAACCGGTGCCCAGCACCAGCGGCAGACCGGCGAGAGCCGTCAGGAAGCGGATCGGTCGGGGCGTACGCATGGAGTCTCGTCCTTTCGGTAAGGGTAACCTACCCTAACCGAATGGAACGAGCTCTCGCGTCCAGGTTCGCCGCCGGCTCGGGGTCAGCCGTGCGCGGCCGCCAGCTGCGAGACGGCGGGCTTGGCCGGCGCGGGGTCGTCGGCGTGCAGCAGGCCGTAGAGATAGCCATCGCTGAGCGCCTCCCAGGAGGCTTCGACGATGTTCTGTCCCACCCCGACGGTGGTCCAGATCTTCCGGCCGTTGGTGGTCTGGATGAGCACCCGGACGGTCGCGTCGGTGCCGTGGCCCTGGTCCAGGATCCGGACCCGGTAGTCGACCAGGGAGAACCGGTCGACCACCGGGTATGCCGACGACAGGGCGTTCAGCAGGGCGTGGTCGAGGGCGTTGACCGGTCCGTTGCCCTCGCCCACGACCCGCTGGGACTGACCCTTGGCCGTCAGCCGAACGGTGCACTCGGTGTCGGCTTCACCGCCCGCGTGGGACTGCGTGAAGACCCGCCAGGAGTGCACCTCGAACAGCGTCGGCAGCTGACCGAGCTCGCGACGCAGCAACAGTTCGAAGCTGGCGTCCGCGGACTCGTAGGTGTAGCCGGCCGCCTCCGCGTCCTTCACCTTCTCGGTGATCCTCGCCGCCAGGTCGCGGTCGGAGAGGTCGAAGCCGAGCTCGGATCCCTTGATCTGGATGTTCGCTCGGCCTGCCATGTCCGAGACGAGCATCCTCATGTCGTTCCCCACCTCGACCGGGTCGATGTGCTGGTAGAGGTTGGGATCGACCTTGATGGCGCTGGCATGCAGTCCCGCCTTGTGGGCGAACGACGACAGACCAACATAGGGGGCGCGAGCGCTCGGTGGAACGTTCGTCACCTCGGCGATCGC
>DATDBH010000017.1:0-2658 GCA_036524985.1 Microlunatus sp.
TCGTGTCGGGCGCCGTCGCCTCGGGCGGGATGATATCCGCGGTGACGCCCTCCAGGTCGACCAGGTCCTTGCGCACGTCGTAATAGCGGGCCATGACAAAGGATTTGGGTGATGGACCGACGACGGCGAGCCCGCCGACGACCAGACCGACGGCGAGGATCGCGATGATCACCCGTCGCCAGCGGTACAGCGGCGGGAGGCTGCGTCGATACGCCCGACGGGCGACCCGGTCCTTGGTGTCCCACAGACGGGTCCACCAGGTGGTCCGCTTCGTCGATCGGGTGACCGGGGCGGCCGTGCCCGGCCAGACGAACTGCTCACCACAGTGCCCGCAGAAGCGTCGTCCCGCCTCGGTCGCACGGCCGCACGTGGGGCACCCGCTGGGCGCCGGGGGTGGCGCCGGCGGTGGCGCCGGGGCGGCGACCGTGGTGGCGGCGGGAGGTGGCTGAGGGACGGCTCGGACCGTGTCGGGGCGGGCGGCGCTCTCCGGTCGGGGCAGGGGGCGTTCTTGCTGAGCCGGCACCGGCGCCACCAGGGGCTGGCTGGCTCGAGCCGGCGGTGCGTCCGAGGACGACCGGACGGGGGCAGGCGGTTGGACCGGCAGCTCTTGGGTGACGTCGTTCGCTCCGGCGGGGTTCTCCTGGTCCTGCCACCCCAGGTAGCCGCCGCAGAACAGGCAGAACTCCGTCCCGGGCTTGTTCGTCTCCCCGCAGTCCCCGCAGATCACGTCGCCGATGCCACCTTCCTCGCGTCGGCTGGTCCGTCGATCGGCACGTGGACCGGCCCCCTACAGCCGAGCCGAGGCAGCCGAGCCGTCTGCTGTCAGTGTCCAGCACGGCGGCGGCTGCCGTCGAGGGCAATCCGGCCCGTGCCGACAGAATCAGGAGTGCGCCGCGGCAATCGAGTCCGGCGTTGCCGGGCACCGGAGCCTCGTGCCCCGTGCTGCGACGCGATAGCCTGCGCACTAACTACCCGACCCAGGCTTATCCTCGTGCACGATCGGCACCCGACCCTCAGGATGGAGCAGTGATCACCTGCGTCAACTGTGGCACCGAGAACGAGTCGGACTCGGTGTTCTGCAGTGCGTGCAATCACTTCCTCCAGTGGGAAGAGCCGGTGCGAGAGCCACGTAGCAGGCGCCCCCGTAGGTCGTCGGATCTGGCAGCTGCACTCGGGGCTGGTCCGACTTCCGCAGCGCCGGAGCCCTTACCGGCGGAGCAGGAGCCCGTACCGGCGGAGCCGGAGCCAGATCTGCCCGAGCCCCATCCGCCCCAGCCTGACCAACCTGCCGCGCCCAGCGAGCCCGTCATCGAGCCGCCACCCGCCCCCCCGAGGGCTGCCTCGGTGTCACGGCCTGTCCCGACGTCACAGCCCGCCGCCCCAGCGCCCGCTCCGCAGCCGAGCCCGGCGGTGGTGCGCAAGCGCCCGGCGACTCCCCCCGAGAGCCGGCCGGGGGATCCGGCTTCGGGGGTGAACGAGATCATCGCTGCGATCGACGTGGGTCGCGAGATCGCCAGTAGTCAAGGCCGAACCGACCTCGACCAGCATCTGCACGAGACCAAGGAGCGCCTGGCGGCCGAGCAGATCCAGGTCGTCTTCTGTGGGCAGTTCAAGGTCGGTAAGTCGACCATGATCAACGCGTTGCTGCAGCGTGCCGTCTGCCCCGTCGACGCCGACGTGGTGACGGCGGTGCCGACCATCGTCAAGTACTCCGCCAGGCCGAGGGTCACCACCTACGTCCGAACGGACGACGACACCAAGATCGAGGAACAGGAGCGCCCGCTGGGTGAGATCGACCTCTTGGTCACCGAGGAGGCCGACCCGTCCGATCCGGAGCGGGATCGGGTGGTCGAGGTCGGACTGCCGCACCGGATGCTGCGCACCGGTCTGGCGATGGTGGACACCCCCGGTGTCGGCGGACTCGATTCCGCTCACGGCTTCCTCACCCTCGGCGCACTGCGGTTCGCCAAGGGCGTGGTCTTCGTCACCGACGCCGCGCAGGAGCTGACGGCGCCGGAGCTCGCCTTCTTGAAGACGGCAGTCGAGCGCTGTCCGACCACGGCCGTCGTGGTGACCAAGATCGATCTCTATCCGCACTGGCGTCGCATCTTCGAGCTGGATCGCAAGCACCTGGCCAACGCGGGTCTCGACCTGCCGATGATCGCGGTGTCCTCGTTCCTGCGACTTCGGGCCGCCAAGGACCCCGAGCTCAACGCCGAGTCCGGGTTCTCCGAGCTGGTGGCGTTCCTGGCCCGTGACGTGGTCGCCAGGACCCGGGAGCAGGCCGCCAAGAACGCGGCCGTCGAGGTCGACTTCGTCGCCAGCCAGCTCGAGCAGCAGTCCCAGGCCGAACGCGCTGTTCTCGATGCTCCGCAGTCCACCGAGGAGGTGGTCCAGGAGCTCGATCGGGTCCAGGAGCAGGCGAAACGGCTGATCCATCCGACCGCGACCTGGCAGCAGACGCTCTCCGACGGGATCCAGGATCTGGTGGCCGACGTCGAACACGACCTGCAGGCCCGGCTGCGGACGGTGATCCACGACGTGGAGGAGGTGATCGACTCCGGGGACCCGAAGGACACCTGGACCGACACCGAGGTCTGGCTGCGCCGTCAGATCGCCATCGTCACCATGGCCAACCGGGATCTGCTGACCGAGCGG
>DATDBH010000018.1:0-4850 GCA_036524985.1 Microlunatus sp.
GCGGGTGCCGACGAGCGCTACGAGCACGGGCACGTCTTCGACTGAGCCGCCCGCGGCCCGTCACCGCGTCGCACCCATCCGTCCAGCAAGGAGAAACGTTTCATGATCGAGCGGATTCGCACCAAGGTCCTCTGGGCCGTCATCGTCCTGGCAGTGCTGGTGGCGCTGCTCGCCATCGTCTTCAGCCCCTGGTGGCTGCTGGCGGAGATCGTCCTCGTCCCGCTCGTGCTGCTGGGCATCTACGACTACTTCCAGCCCAAGCACAGCATCCTGCGCAACTACCCCCTCGCTGGCCGTCTGCGGTTCCTGATGGAGGGCATGGGCCCCGAGCTCCACCAGTACCTCGTGGAGAACGACACCGACGGCCGCCCGTTCGACCGGGACACCCGGTCGGTGATCTACCAGCGCGCGAAGAACGTGGCGGACAAGAAGCCGTTCGGCACCGAGCGCGACGTGTACGACTCCGGCTACAGCTGGCTGACGCACTCCATCTCGCCCCGACCCATGGTGGCCGATCCCGAGGCCGACCTGCGCGTGATCATCGGCGGGCCGCAATGCACCCAGCCCTACTCGGCGTCCGTGCTCAACATCTCCGCGATGAGCTTCGGCGCCTTGGGTGAGGCTGCGGTCCGGGCCATGAACCAGGGGGCCAAGGCTGGTGGGTTCGCCCACGACACCGGTGAGGGCGGGCTGTCCAAGTACCACGCCGAGGCCGGCGGGGACCTGATCTGGCAGATCGGCACCGGCTACTTCGGGTGCCGCGACGCCAATGGTGACTTCGACCCCGAGGCCTTCCAGAGGAACGCGACGCTCCCGCAGGTCAAGATGATCGAGATCAAGGTCTCGCAGGGCGCCAAGCCCGGCCACGGCGGCATCCTGCCCGCGGCGAAGGTGACGGCGGAGATCGCCGAGGCGCGCCTCGTCCCCCAGGGGCAGGACGTCTTCTCGCCGACGTACCACAAGGCGTTCTCCACGCCGTTGGAGCTGTGCGCGTTCATCGCCCGGCTCCGCGAGCTCAGCGGCGGCAAGCCGGTCGGCTTCAAGCTGTGCGTCGGGGATCCTCGCGAGTTCGGCGGGATCGTCAAGGCGATGCTGCAGAGCGGCATCTACGCCGACTTCATCGTCGTCGACGGTGGTGAGGGCGGCACGGGTGCGGCGCCGTTGGAGTTCTCCGACTCCCTGGGGGCTCCTCTCAACGAGGGCCTGCTGGTCGTCCAGAACACGCTGGTGGGTGCCGGGATCCGGGACCTGATGAAGATCGGCGCCAGCGGCAAGATGGTCACCGCGTCCGCCATGGCCCGCGCGATGGCCCTCGGGGCGGACTGGTGCAACTCGGCCCGTGCCTTCATGTTCGCGGTCGGCTGCATCCAGTCCCAGCGCTGTCACACCAACCGCTGCCCGGTCGGGGTGACGACCCAGGACCCCAAGCTCCAGCGCGCCCTGATCGTGCCGGACAAGGCCGAGCGGGTGCACAACTACCACCGCAACACCGTGCACGCGCTCGCCGAGCTGATCGCGGCCATGGGTCTGGACCACACCAGCGAGCTTCGGCCGTACCACGCCGTCCGGCGGGTGAGCGAGTTCCAGGCGCTGGCCTTCGAGGAGATCTACGACTTCGTCAAGCCCGGCGCGCTCATCGAAGGCACCGGACCCGCCCGGTTCCAGGCCTTCTGGGACCAGGCCTCGGCCGAGTCGTTCCGCCCCTGGTCCGCCGCGGAGCAGCGCACGCACATCGGTTGAGCAGCTGACCCCACACGACATGAACGTCATGACGCGGTCGAAACGTGTCCCTGGAGCGGAAGATCAGGTGAGTGGCCATGCTGACTGACGCCTTGTCGAGCGTGGCTCTCGCGGTGGATCCGGTGCCGTGGGCGCGGTCGCAGATGGCCTTCACGCTGGCGTTCCACATCATCCTGGTGCCGTTGGGTGTGTCGTGGTCGGTGATGACGCTGATCGCCAACTACCGGGGGATCAAGCACGACGACCCGGACGCCATGTTGTTGGCCCAGCGCTGGTCGAAGTACATGGCGGTCACCTTCGCGGTCGGGGCAGTGACGGGAACCGTGCTGTCCTTCGAGTTCGGGCTGCTGTGGCCGAAGTTCATGGGGCAGTGGGGCGCCGCGTTCGGGGTGCCGTTCGCCTTCGAGGGGATCTTCTTCTTCACCGAGGCGGTCTTCATCTCGATCTACATCTTCGGGTGGCGCCGGCTGAAGCCGTGGGCCCACTTCTGGACCGGTGTGCCGATCGCGGTCGCGGGCATCTTCGGCAGCGTCTCGGTGGTGGCGGCCAACGCGTGGATGAACTCTCCGCAGGGGGTCACCCTCGACTCGGCCGGCAAGGTGACCGACGTCGACCCGATGGGGGTGATCTTCAACGACGCGATGCCGTGGATGGCCGCGCACATGGTGGTCGCGGCGTACCTGGTCGGCGGTTTCATGGTCGGCTCGGTGTACGCGGTCGGCATGCTGCGCGGACGCACCGACCGCTACCACCGGCTGGGACTGATCATCCCGTTCACGGTCGCGGCGATCGCGACGCCGGTGCAGATGGGCGTGGGTGACGGGCTGGCGCGCTGGGTCTACAACAACCAGCCCACCAAGTTCGCGGCGATCGAGATGGTGACCACGACCAGCAGCGACGTGCCCGAGGTGCTGCTCGGTCATCTCAACTCCGAGGGCGAAGTGGTGGGAGGCATCCCGATCCCAGGTCTCGCCTCGTTCCTCTCCGACCCCAGCACCGGGAAGTCCACCGTCGTCCAGGGCCTGGACGAGACGCCCGAGGACGAGCGGCCGACGATCCACGAGGTCAACGTGGTGCACCTGGCCTGGGACGTGATGGTCGGGGTCGGCACCTTGCTGTTCCTGCTGACGCTGTGGTGGTGGGCCGCCTGGATCTTCCGACGAGACATGCCCAAGAGCAGGTGGTTCCTGCGGGCCGCGGCCGCGTCAGGCGTGCTCGGCGTGGTCGCCATGGAGGCCGGCTGGACCGTCAGCGAGGTCGGACGTCAGCCGTGGATCGTCTACGAGAAGATGAAGGTCGAGGACGCCGCCACCGCGAACACCGGGATCTGGATCACCTTCATCGGTGTGGTGATCCTCTACCTGGGCCTCGGCATCACCACGATCCTGGTGCTGCGCCAGATGAGCCGCCGGTTCCGTGCCGGCGGCCCGTCCAGCGAGGCCGACGTGCCGTACGGGCCCAGCGATCCGGTCGAGGTGGGCAGCGTGGGCGAGGCTGAGGACGAGCGGAAGGTGCCGCTCTGATGGACACCACGGCGGCGCTGATCCTGTTCGCAGCGATCACGACCTACGCGGTCTTCGGCGGTGCGGACTTCGGCGCCGGCTTCTGGGACCTCGTGGCCGGTGGGACGAAGCGCGGCGAACGACCTCGCGAGGTCATCGACCACGCCATCGCGCCCGTCTGGGAGGCCAACCACGTGTGGCTGATCTTCGTGTGGGTGCTGCTGTGGACCTGCTTCCCGGAGGCATACGCCTCGATCACGCTGACGCTGTTCGTGCCGCTGACGTTGGCCGCCCTGGGCATCGTGCTGCGGGGGGCGAGCTTCGCCTTCCGCAAGGCGGTGTTCCGTACGCGGGACCGCCGCAACTTCGGCGCCGCCTTCGCGATCTCCTCGGTCCTGGTGCCCTACTGCTTCGGCTCCGTGGTCGGCGCCATCGCGTCCGGTCGGGTCCCGTCCGGAGGCAAGGCGGGTGACCCGTGGGACAGCTGGGTCAACCCCACCTCCGTCCTCGGCGGGGTGCTCGCGGTCTGCCTCACCGCCTACCTCGCGGCCTTCTTCCTGGTCCGAGACGCCGACCGGCTCTCCGACGAATCGATGGTCGCGTACTTCCGGCGCCGGGCCACCGTGGCCGGCGTCGCCGCCGGCCTGGTGGCGGTCGTCGGGATCTTCGTGCTGTCGAACGACGCGGAGTACCTCTTCGACGGGCTCACGTCACGCGCCCTGCCGCTGGTGATCCTGTCCGCCATCTCCGGCCTGGCCGCCCTGGTGCTGGTCACCCGCGCCATCCGTCGCGGCGCGCGCCTCGCCGCGGTGGGCGCGGTCGTCGGTGTCCTCCTGGCCTGGGGCGTGGCGCAGTGGGACTACCTGCTTCCCGAGTCGCTGACGGTCTCCGCGGCGGCCGCGCCGTCGGGCACCATCACCGCCGTGCTGGTCGCCACCGGGCTCGCCGCGGTCCTGATCGTCCCGGCGTTCGTGCTGCTCTACGTGCTCGACCAGAAGACGCTGCTGCCCGAGGAGAGCATGCCCGAACCAGCACCACGACCGTGAGGCCACAGCACATTCCCGCGGTCGGCGGCATCAGCCACACCGATCTGTCACCGGTCAGCCACCTGCTGAACGCGCCCACTCGGACGCTTACCTGGTTGACCATCCTCAAGGCGTCGGTCGCGGTTGCAGTGGCCTGGCAGATCGCCAGCGCCCTGCCTGGGGACGACGCACCGGTGTTCGCGCCCATCGTGGCGTTGACGACCGTTCAGAGCAGCCTGTACGGCACCTTCGCGCAGGGCTTCCAGACGGCGGCGGGGAACATCATCGGAGTGGCCTTGGCGACTGGCCTGGTGAACGTGGCCGGCCGCACCGCTGTGGCTCTGTTCGTGGCGACCTTCGTCGGACTGGCGGTCTCCAGACGGCTCCCGATCGGATCCGGTGCCCGCGGACAGATCACGTTCTCGATGATCCTGGTCGTCGCCCTGGGGCCGACATCCGGGTACGCAACGGCTCGCCTGCTCGACTGTGCCATCGGCGGGGCGATCGGCATCCTGGTCGCCCTCGTGGTCCCGGAGAGCCCTCAGATCGAACCTGTCCGGACAGCGATCAGCGGGTGGGCACA
>DATDBH010000019.1:0-9684 GCA_036524985.1 Microlunatus sp.
CCGCTCCCACAGCGTCGGCAGGCGGTGGCGGATGGTCAATGCGTCGGCCATCCAGGACCGGACCGACTGGGTGGAGGCGTCGAACGGACCGACCAGACCCTGGGCGGCGAACTCGGCCACCGGCGGGCAGCCGACCGGGCCAAGCTGGATCAGCCGCTCCACCAGCGGACCGCCGTCGGGATGATCGACAGCCGAGTGCGCGTCCGCCCAGGCGGCGGCCACGACCAGCTTGCGACAGCCCGCCATCCGGGCGTCGCGCTCCACGTCCGCGGCGAGGTCGGTCAACGCGCGGGAGTCACCCAGCGCTGCCTCCAACTCGACCTCGAACATGCCTCGATTCTACTCGAACAAACGTTCTAAATCCAGTGCAGGCGAACGCAACCTGACCCTCTCTGAGGCACCCAATGCCCGCTAACCGCAGCGTGGTGGCCACCAGCTCATGGGACCAGCCTCCCCGATGCAGAGCTGGATGTCGTGATTCGGCGACAGCCGTACACCGAACCAGGCGTGTCCGATGGCCATCCGTCCAACGCAGCGGGACCCAGGCGGATCATTGCAGGCCGGCGATCTTCTGCTCGGTAGCCGTAAGCGGACCCTCGTGCGAGACTGTGCGCGCAAGCACGACCGACAACTGCCTGGGAGCTGCACCTCGTCTGACCGACGCCTACTTCGTCGTCGGTTCCAGGGGTTCGAGGATGAACGGAATCGGCACCAGGCCCAGGTTGGCGTCCTTGGTGAGCTCAAGCTCCGCGTCATTCAGTTGCCACCGCATCACGAAGCGCTCACCGTTGTCTCGTTCGATGGTCAGAACGTCACCATCGACGTGGTACGCAATGTCGTACAGGTAAGGCTCAGCGCTATTCGCCATTGTCTCTGTGCCAGTTCCCCCGGCGCGCAGCGTGAGAGTGAACTCACCCCAGTTCCCGTCGTTGATTTCCGTTGGGTCGTCGACAGGCGCGTTCGCCAGTTCGTCTCGGGTGATGGTCGTCGTCCATGTGCCGTTCAGCACGGTGGCCCCTGCACTAGCCGATGCACTCTGGGTGGGGGCGGGATCGAATGTCACGCTGTCGAGCATCGCGTCGAATCGTTGCTGGTGGTCCTCCAGCGTCCCTGAGTTCACGGTCGCGTCCTCGCGCAGCCAGATGAGCACGACCTGCTTCTCAGTGGGGATGACGGCGATCCGGAGAAGCAGTTCGGGTTGCAGGCCCAAACAGTGGTGGGCCTCTTGGTCGGGCTCGACACACGCAAGGGTGCCGTCGAGGGACCGCGTGGTTGTTGCGGTGACGATGGTCGCGGGGCGACCGCCGACTGTCCGCTCGGTGCGATCGGTGAATTGTGCGCCCGCAGCCTGCTGATCGAGCAGGTAGGTGACGTAGTCGGTCGGAGGCGGAGATGGCTTGTCCTCACCCGGCCGATACAGGTATGCGGGTGCGACAACGCGGATCGAGGGACTGCCGGTTGGCGACTCCCAGGTCACGAAGCGTGAGGCGTCGACCGTGGGACCGGGCATGATCCACGTCGGTGGATCAAGCGCGAACGGGAGCACGAACGACTTCGGAGAGAACGTTGGCGCACGGCTGGCCGGCGAGGATTCGGCATCGGCAGCCGAACCGTCTGGGCGTGTCTGGTCGGACGACGCCGTCGCCGTGCACGCGCTGAGGAGCCCGGCGGCGACGACGGCAGCCAGAAGCACGAGCCGGCGGGACACCGAAGTTGGGCGGCGAGACGGGGAGCAGACCATGACAACCTCCTGATGCCGAGGCGCTGATCGTCAGCGGACGAAGGGTTTGATGACATAGGCGACGGGCACCTCGCCGAGGTTGTCATCGCGGGTCAGGATGAGCCGGTCATCGTCGAGGTTCCAGCGCATGACGAAGTGTTCGCCGTTGTCGCGATCAACAGTGAGTACGTCACCGTCGATGCGGTAGGTGAAGTCGAACTCAGTGGTGGTTCGAGAGTTCCACAATGACTCGTGCCCGCGGCCGTTCGCCATGGTGAGGGTGAACGTTCCCCAATTGCCGTCGTTGAGTTCTCCTTCCCCGGTCAGCGGGGACGCCGCTCTTGACGGGTCCAAGCGGTGATCCAGGGCACTGGTGTCACCGGGAAAGGTTGCAGTCGGGGCGGGGCCGGCGATCTGCCCGCGTTCGATATCACTTGACCAGATCAGGAACGAGACACCGATCATCACTGCCAGTGCGGCAGCTGCGGCAGTGATCAGGATCGGACGGGGACGCCACGCGCGGCGCGGCTCGGGCAACTGATGACGGAGCTCCGGCCAGCTGTCACGGACCTCGATCTGCTCGGCGGCTGCGCGGATCCGCCGGGAGAACCTGGTTGCGAGGTCGTGTTCTGTCGGTGACGTCATGAGTCGTCCTTCAAGAGTTGTTGCATGGCTCCAGACCGAGCGAGCTGTGGCTCTTGACCGAGCCACGGCTGATGCTCAAGATGCTCGCGATCTCGGCTTCGGACAGGTCGCTGTAGTAGCGCAAGACCAGGACCTCGCGCTGCCGCCGAGGCAGCCGCTGAAGGGCTGCCCTCAGCGACTCGCGCTCCAGGGTGGCCATCGTGTCCGACTCCGCACTCGGCAGGTCCGGCACGGTGATCTGACCGTGCCTGCGAACCACCTGACGGTGACGCAGCTCCGAACGTGACCTGCTCACCACAGCGCGCCGTACATGGGCAACTACGCGATCGCGGCGGCGGATCCGATCCCAGCTGCGGTAGAGGTCGATGAAGGCGTCTTGAACGATCTCCTCAGCCCGCGAGGAATCCGACAGAAGAAAGGTAGCCAGCCTCACCAATCCAACATGGTGGTCAGCGAAAACGGCGTGCAGGTCGGCGACCTGGTCGGAATCCGACCCAGCATCCATCCACACACCCACTGCCATCTCCCTGTATCACCTAGGCGACCGAGGTGTAGAAATGGTTTACCGCAACCGACGACAGGCTGGGCAGATCGGCCGCAACAGTCGGCTGCATCGCAGAACGTCCGTCGTTCGGTGACGATCCAGCCCCCGATTATCGGCCCAAAGCTCCTCAGATCGAGGGGTTGGACAACGACAGCACACCGACCCGGAACTGAGTAGCGACGACTCGGTTGGAACCGACAACGGCTCGACGTGAACGGGTTGAAAACCCGCACGCCGGCACGTGCGACGTCGGCCACGTTGCGGGTGATCAGCACGTGATCATGCTCGGGGGCCGGCGCCGCCGGCAGTCGTCAGCACCGCCGCCGAAATGTCGCCGCATCGAGCACCAGCTCGACGCCCCGCAAAGCTCGCCACGATGGGACTGACAGCCAGAACCCTCCCGTCCGATTGCGGCCGAGCGCTTGCGAAGCTCGGACCCGATCGTGGTGGCGATGGGGAATCTCGACACACGACGGTGTCGCGTAGATCAGACGAACTGGCGGGACAGCACCGCGTGCCGGTTGACGTCCTTGTAGAGCAGGTAGCGGAAGCGACCCGGTCCGCCGGCGTAGCAGGCCTGCGGGCAGAACGCGCGCAGCCACATGAAGTCGCCCTCCTGCACCTCCACCCAGTCCTGGTTCAGCCGGTAGACGGCCTTGCCCTCCAGCACGTAGAGGCCGTGCTCCATCACGTGGGTCTCGGCGAACGGGATGACCGCCCCCGGCTCGAAGGTGACGATGTTGACGTGCATGTCGTGTCGCATGTCGGCCGGATCGGTGAACCGGGTGGTCACCCACTTGCCGTCGGTGCCCGGCATCGCCCCCGGCACCACGTCACGCTCGTTGGTGACGAACGCCGCGGGGGTGTCGAGGCCGTCCACGGCCTGGTACGCCTTGCGGATCCAGTGGAAGCGCAGTGGCAGCGGGGACTCGTTGTGCACGGTGAAGTGGCAGCCCGGCGGCAGGAACGCATAGCCGCCCGGGTCGAGCCGGTGCCGCTTCCCCTCGACGGTCAGGTCCATGTGGCCCTCGACCACGAACAGCACGCCCTCGGCGCCCGGGTCGAGCTCGGGGCGGTCGCTGCCGCCGCCGGAGGAGACCTCCACGATGTACTGGGAGAACGTCTCGGCGAAGCCCGACAACGGCCGGGCGATCACCCACAGCCGGGTCTCGGTCCAGAACGGCAGGTTGCTGGTGACGATGTCCCGCATCACCCCACGGGGCAGGACGGCGTACGCCTCGGTGAACATGGCGCGGTCGGTGAGCAGGTCCGTCTGCGGCGGGTGGCCGCCGTGCGGTGCGTAGTAGCCGCTGTGGTTGGGAGCTTGCTGTTCGGGAGCGGCGGCCTCGGTGTGGCTGTCGCTCGGTCGGATCGGTGTGGTGCTGGACACGGGGTCACTCCCTTATGACGTGTGCGGGTGGTGCAGGTGCGTGGGTGATCAGAATCGAGCGGCGACCACCACGTTCTCGGTGTCGGACTTCGGCCGGGCGAGCAGCTCCAGCCGGCCGGCGTCGAGACCGACGGCGCCGATCAGCTCGGTGTCGGTGACCGCCCCGCAGGCGAAGCCGCGGTAGAGGTAGCGGGCGAGCGCCCGCGCCGTCGCGGGCTCATCGAGGATCCCGCCGCCCGACTTCGTCAGGTACGCGTGCAGCCGGGTGGCCGCGCGCTCGAAACCCTCGCGGTAGAAGGTGATGTTGGCGATGAAGCGGGTCGGCAGCTGGGCCGGGTGCAGATCCCAGCCCTGGTAGATGGCCCGCTCCAGCGACCGCCGGACCAGCCGGTGGTGCAGTCGCCAGGCCGCCTGGATCTGCTCCTCGGTGCCGACCGGGAGGATGTTGGTCGAACCGTCGGACAGGTGCACGCCGGTGCCGGCGACGGCCGCCTGCATGACGTCCTTGGCGTAGTCGGCGACCGGGTGCTCCATCGACTGGTACTCCGCCGACACCTGCAGCGACGCGCTGTAGTCGTAGGTGCCGTAGTGCAGCGAGGTGACCCGGCCGGCGCCGGCGTGGATCGCCGCGGCGACAGGAGCCGTGCCGTCGGCGCCCAGGATCAGCGGCGGCGTCTCCACCTGGATCTCGAAGCCGAGCCGTCCGGCGGGCAGACCGGCAGCGCTCTCGTACGCCTCGCAGGTGGCGACCATCGCCTCCACCTGACTGACCGTGCTGACCTTCGGGAAGGTGATCACCAGACCCTCGGGCAGCGCGCCGGTGCGCTCCAGGAGCGTGCTCAGGAACAGATCCAGCGTCCGCAGCCCGCGTCGCCGGGTCGGCGCCTCGAAGCACTTGAAGCGGAGGCCGGCAAAGGCCGGGGCGGCACCGGCGGCCAGCGCGTCGGCCAGCCGTCCGGCGACCGCTACGGCGTCGGCGTCCTCGACCTCGTCGGCCCGTGGACCGTAGCCGTCCTCGAAGTCCAGCCGCAGATCCTCAATGGGCTCGGCAGCCAGCTTGGCCTCGGCCCGGTGGGCGACCGCCTCGACCAGGTGCTCAGGAACTCCGACCGTGCGGCAGAGTGCCGCCCAGCCGCCCTGGCCGGCCACCAGGTCAGCGGCCTCGGCGCCCCATCGCTGCGGCAGGTCGACGGTGTAGCGGTCGGCCGGCACGTAGACGGTGTGCACCGGCTGCCGTCGGCCGTCCTCGCCCGGGTAGGCCCGGTCGAGGAAGGCGTCGGTGTCGGCGAGTCGCGCGTCCAGGTCGGCCAGCACCCGCTCGTCCAGGCGCCCGCCGGTCAGCACGCTCACTTGACGAGCTCGTACGCGGGCAGGGTCAGGAAGTCGGTGAAGTCGTCGGACAGGACGAGCTCGGCGATCAAGGCGCTGGCGGGCACGTAGAAGCGCTCGAACTGCTCGGCCGACACCTGCTCGCGCAGCTTCGCGACCTCCTCGTCCAGGATCCGGGCGACCAGCTCCTTGGTCACGGTCTCCCCCGTGTCGGAGAGGACCACACCGTTCTTGATCTGCTGCCAGACCTGGGAACGCGAGATCTCGGCGGTGGCGGCGTCCTCCATCAGGTTGTGGATGCCGACCGCCCCGTTGCCGGAGAGCCAGACGGCCGTGTACGCGACCGCGACCTCCAGGTTGCCCCGCAGACCGGTTTCGCTGTTGCCTCCGGTGGCCGACGAGACGTCCAGCAGCTGCGCCGCGGTGACTTCGACCTCGGGACGCTGCCGGCCGATCTGGTTGGGCTTCTCGCCCAGGACACCGTCGAACACCTCCCGGCAGACGGACACCAGGTCCGGGTGTGCCACCCAGGAGCCGTCGAAGCCGTCGCCGGCCTCCCGGGTCTTGTCCGACGTCACCTTGGCGAACGCCACCTTGTTGATCTCGGCGTCCTTGCGGCTGGGGATGAACGCCGCCATCCCGCCCATGGCGAAGGCGCCGCGCTGGTGACAGGTCTTGACCAGCAGCTCGGTGTAGGCCCGCATGAACGGCGCCGTCATGGTGATGTCGGCCCGGTCGACCAGCACGAACTCAGGCCCGGCGTCACGGAAGTACTTGATGATGCTGAACAGGTAGTCCCAGCGACCGGCGTTCAGGCCGGAGGCGTGATCGCGGAGCTCGTAGAGGATCTCCTCCATCTCGAACGCGGCCGGGATGGTCTCGATCAGCACGGTGGCGCGGATCGTCCCGTGCTCGATGCCGAGCTCCGCCTCCGCGAAGGTGAACACATCGTTCCACAGCCGCGCCTCGAGGTGGCTCTCCAACTTGGGCAGGTAGTAGTACGGGCCCTGGCCGTTGTCGATCAGGGTCTGGGCGATGTGGAAGAAGTGCAGGCCGAAGTCGACCAGCGCGCCCACCCCGACGGAACCGTCGACGAGCACGTGCGCTTCCGGCAGGTGCCAGCCGCGCGGTCGGGCGACCACGACGGCCAACGGGGCATCGGTGCGCAGCACGTACTCCTTGCCGTCCGCCTGGCGGAACGAGAGCGTGCCCCGGGCCGCATCGCGGAGGTTGAGGATCGCGTCGATCACGTTGGGCCAGCTCGGGCAGCTGGCGTCCTCCAGGTCGGCCAGCCACACCTTGGCCCCCGAGTTGAGCGCGTTGATCGCCATCTTGGCCGGACTGGCCGGGCCGGTCATCTCGACCCGGCGGTCCCGCAGGGCCGGCGGGGCCGGCGCGACCTGCCAGTCGCCGGTGCGGATCTCGGCGGTCTCGGGCAGGAAGTCCAGGGACTTCGAGGCCGCTGCCGCCTCACGCTTGCCGACGCGGGCCGCGAGCAGCTCGTCGCGACGTCCGGCGAAGCTGTGGTGCAGCTTCTCCAGGAAGTCGAGCGCCTCGTCGGTGAGGATCTCCTCGGCGCGGGCGATGGGTTGTGGGTCAGTGATCTCGATGCTCATGGGTGTCTCTCCGTGGTGGCGATGCGGTCAGGAGTGGGCCTGCTGGACGACTGCCTCGGCGACCGCAGGAGCGACCCGGGCGTCGAAGACGCTGGGCACGATGTAGCTGGGGTTCAGCTCGCTCTCCGACACGCAGTTGGCGATCGCCTCGGCGGCGGCCACCAGCATCGGCGTGGTGATGTCCGAGGCGGCGGCGTCGAGCAGCCCCCGGAAGAGGCCGGGGAAGGCGAGCACGTTGTTGATCTGGTTGGGGAAGTCGCTGCGTCCAGTGGCGACCACCGCGGCATGCTTGGCGGCCTCGCTCGGCAGGATCTCCGGGTCGGGGTTGGCCAGGGCCAGGACGATCGCCCCGGGCGCCATGGTGGCGACCTGGTCGGCGCCGAACAGGTTGGGACCGGAGACCCCGATGAACACGTCCGCCCCGACCAGGGCCTCATGCA
Organism: Microlunatus sp.; assembly: GCA_036524985.1. Classification (GTDB taxonomy): domain Bacteria; phylum Actinomycetota; class Actinomycetes; order Propionibacteriales; family Propionibacteriaceae; genus Microlunatus. Next base: position 7,685 of record DATDBH010000019.1, read on the forward strand.
GGGTCCCGGAGAAGCCTTCGTCGTTGGTGTTCTCGGCGATCCACGTCCGGTGCTCGTCGGTGTAGGTCTCGCCCCGGTGGATCGCTCCCTTGCGGGCCACGCCGACGATGTGGGCAGCCCCCTGGGCCTGCAGCAGCTGGATGATGGCGTGACCGGCAGCGCCGACCCCCGAGACGACGATCTTGACGTCGCCCATCTTCTTGTCCACCACCCGCAGCGCGTTGATCAGGGCGGCGAGCACGACGATGGCCGTGCCGTGCTGGTCGTCGTGGAAGACGGGGATGTCGAGCTCGTCGCGCAGCCGGCGTTCGATCTCGAAGCAGCGGGGAGCGGAGATGTCCTCCAGGTTCACCCCGCCGTAGACCGGTGCCAGCGCCTTGACGATGCTGATGATCTCCTCGGTGTCCTTGGTGTCCAGGCAGACCGGCCAGGCGTCCACGCCGGCGAACTGCTTGAACAGGGCGGCCTTGCCCTCCATCACGGGCAGCGCCGCGGCCGGGCCGATGTCGCCGAGACCCAGCACGGCGGTGCCGTCGGTGACCACGGCCACGGTGTTGCGCTTGATCGTGAGGCGGCGGGCATCTTCGGGGTTCGCGGCGATGGCCAGGCAGACTCTGGCGACGCCCGGGGTGTAGGCGCGGGAGAGGTCGTCGCGGTTCTTCAGCGGCACCTTGGGCTCCACCGACAGCTTGCCACCGAGGTGCAGCAGGAACGTGCGGTCACTCACCTTGCGCACCGTCATCCCCGGCCGCGCGTTGATCACCTCCGAGATCTTCTCGGCGTGCTCCTCGTCGACGGTGTTGCACGTCACGTCGACGACGATCGCGTCGTGGCTGGACTCGACGATGTCGAGCGCGGTCACCGCCGCACCGGTCTCGGCGACCGCCGACGCCAGGTCGGTGGTCGAGCCGGCGCTGGAGCTGACCGCGACGCGAAGGGTGATCGAGTACCCGGGACTGGGGCTGCTGGCCATTCTGGAACTCCTCAAGTTATTCCGTTTGGTGGATTCTAACTTCTACTTCGTGGAAGTGCAACCTTGACTTCGCCATCCCCAGGGAGCAGGATCGGCCATATCGAAATTGCACTGTCGCAATGCGGAAAAGGAGCGGGATGTCCAGCCATCTCACGAACGTGAACACCTCACCCACCCCCGAGCACCACCGTGGCACCCTCGACGAGGCGATTCCTCGCGGGGTCGACCCCAGCCTCTACAACCACGACCTCGCCCCGACCAAGCGCGAGGGACGCAAGTGGAGCGCGTACAACTTCTTCGCACTCTGGGCCAACGACGTGCACAGCCTCGGAAACTACTCGTTCGCGTTGGGGCTGTTCGCCCTGGGCCTGGGCACCTGGCAGATCCTGCTCGCCCTCGGCGTCGGGTCCGCCTTCTTGTTCGTGCTGCTGTGCCTGTCCGGGTTCATGGGCTACAAGACCGGTGTCCCCTTCCCGGTGATGAGCCGGATCAGCTTCGGCATCCGGGGTGCCCAGATCCCGGCCCTGATCCGTGGCGGCGTGGCCATCGTCTGGTTCGGCATCCAGACCTACCTCGCCTCCCTGGTCGGCAACGTCTTGGTCATCGCCCTCTTCCCGGACACCCAGCCGCTGGCCGAGACCACGTTCCTCGGGCTGACGGTGCTCGGCTGGGCCTGCTTCACCGTGCTCTGGCTGATCCAGGTGGTGATCGCCTGCTACGGGATGGAGATGATCCGCAAGTACGAGGCGTTCGCCGGACCGGTCATCCTGGTCACCTTCGTCATCCTGGCCGTGTACGTGCTGTACGTCTCCGGTGGCCAGATCGTCTGGGAGCCGCCGAACGCGGTCACCGGCGGCGAGATGTGGCGCGAGATCCTCGGCGGCGGCGCTCTCTGGGTGGCCATCTACGGCACCTTCGTGCTGAACTTCTGCGACTTCACCCGCGGCGCCAAGACCAAGAAGTCGATCGTCTGGGGCAACCTGTTCGGCATCCCGGTCAACACGTTGTTCTTCGGGGTCATCGTGGT
>DATDBH010000020.1:0-40587 GCA_036524985.1 Microlunatus sp.
CTCCGGCGGCGTCGGCTGCTCTCCGGTGACCACGGTGCCGATGGTCGCGTGCCACATCTTCAGCCAGGCGCCGTTCTCGAAGATCGTGGACAGGAACTGGTCGACGAGCTCCTTCGCCGTCGGGTCGTCCCGGGTCAGGCCGATGCCGTAGTAGTCGTCGGAGAACGGCTCCCCCACGACCTTCAGGGTGTCGTCGGTGCTGGCGTTGGAGATCAGGATGCCCTGATCCAGCACGTACGCGTCCACCCGGCCGGTCTTGAGGGCGGCGAGGCACTGCGCATCGTCGGGGAACAGGCTGACCTCGGCCCCCGGAGCGACCTGGGCGATCCGGTCGGCCGCGGTGGAACCCTGCTGGGTGGCGACCCGCTTGCCGTCCAGGTCCTTGACCCCGTCGATGTCGGTGGTCTCGGTCGTGATCATCACCGCGTCGCCGGAGCGGTAGTACGGACCCGCGAACGCCACCTTCTTCGCCCGTTCGGGAGTGATCGAGTAGGTGGCCACGACCACGTCCACCGTCCCGTTCTGCACCAACGTCTCGCGGGTGTCCACGGTGCTGATGGTGAGCGCGATGGGCCCGTCGGCCTTGCCGGTGATGTAGTGCGAGAGCAGCTGGGCCAGGCCGGCGTCGAAGCCGGTCAGCCTGCCGGTGGCCGGGTCCTTCATGCTGAACAGGGGTCCGGCGTCGGAGCCGCCCGTCGTGAGCGAGCCGGCCTCCTTGATCTTCGCGGCCCACGGACTCGCCTGGATGGCCGCGTCGTCGGCCACCGGACCGTCGACGATGATCTGGTCGTAGTCGCTGACGTTCGTCTGGTTGCCGCTGAGGGCACTGGTGTCGTTGCCGCAGGCGGGCAGTCCGGCGGAACCGGCGACGGCCAGCGTCGCGACACCGCCGGCCCTCAGGAGCAGACTGCGGCGGGTGAGGGCTTGCGCCATCGTTTCGTCCTTTCGTACGCGTGTCGTTTCAGCAGAACACGGTTCGCGGACGAAACCTGCGATCACAACGCGATCCGGCCTCTGATCAGCCGTCCGTGGTCAGGGCGGCGAGGATCTGTGCCTTCGGCTTCCCCGACAGCCCGGTCAGTCCGCGGGCCCGCGCTTCGGCCCGGAGCTGGGCGACGGTCCAGGTCGGATCGGGACGGGTCACCCCGTCCGGTGTGGTGGGCTCGGCCGCTGGTCGATCGGTCGCGGCGGCGTCGGCAGGGGCAACGCCCTTGACCGGCTCGAGGGTCGCCGCCGCGCGATCCAGCTTCTTCTGCAGCTTCTCCGCTCGGGCGTCGGACCGGGCAGCGGCGGTGCGGGCCGCGGCCGTCTCGGTCTTCCACCGCGTCGCCCGCTCGTCTGTCCGGGCGAGCTTCGTCTCCGTCCTGGTCAGCTGGCTGCGCAGGGCGGTGACCTCCTCGCTCAGCTCCTTGTTGGTCGCGGACAGCTTCTTGATCTTCTTCTTGGTGCTCATGGACCACGCTCTCGTTCGGCAGATCAAACTCCCAAACTATCCCCCGGAGCGCCGCCGTGGCACATGCGCTTCGCAGATGTGCACTCCGAGCAGCAGACCCCGGCTCACGTTGATGCCCTTCCGTGTCTCGTCGACGTCTCGAGATGCGACCCTCGGCACAGCGGCGCGCGATCGTCAGCGGCGCGGTGATCGTGGGTCGGGCTACTGCGCCCCGTCGGCTTCGTACTCCGGATGATCCTTGCCCGACACGACGATGTTGTTGTTGCTGTCCAGGGTGATCATGCCCTCGGTGTTGTCCAGGGCCCGCTGCTTCTTGCCCACCGCCTTGCCGAGGCCACCGAGCGCCGGATCGATCGCCTTCTCGAGCTTGCCCTTGAGCGTCACCGCGAAGTTCGCGCGACCGGCGACCTCGATCGCCGCGTGCTTGGCCTCGTGCTCGCGGATGCGGGCAGCCAGAGCTCGACAGGCTGCCAGCTCTGCGGCCGCCTCCGGCTTGGAGATCGGACCGGTGGGGTCGGCCTGGACGGTCGGTACGAGCACCGCCACGTTCCAGACGAGATGCGCGCCGGTCACCCGGCCCGCCCCATCGACATCGGGGGTGAACGACGTCGCCGCCACGGTGCACCGCCCGCCGTCGCCGCCGAACCTCGCCTGCACGGCGTTGACGAAATCGAAGGCGTTGTTGCGCACGACGATGGGCACCTCGGACGTGCTGACGTTGACCTTGTCGCTGAACGTCCCAGCCGCCGGAGCCTGAGAGGTGTCGAGCGCCTCGGCTCCGTCGTCGGTCAGGCCATCCGGTTCGTCTCGCTGGAGCGGAACCGGATCCTCCCGGTCGGACATCCGTCGCAGGTAGTGCTCGGTCGCGCGATTGCCGGCACTCATCTGCAGCGCGAGGATCGACTCGTACCCGCCGCCCGTAGCGCGGGCCACCGGCGAGGATGGGGCCGTCTTCGTCTCCACCTGCCGCTCGCTCGCGTGGTCGTGCTCCACCTGGGTCAGCCTACGGCGGACCGGGGCGGCATGTCGCCGGCTCGCAAGCCCTCCCTCAGCTGGTGATGTCCTTGCGCAGGAAGTGCCAGACGGCGGCCGAGGTGATCACGACGGCGTAGCCGACCGACCACAGCACGCCGTTGATCATGTCGGAGGGATCGATCCGAGCGGCCAGGGCGTCGGCCCATGCGTACGCGTAGTGGCCGGGGAGCGCCTGCCGGAGGTCACCGAGGGCGGAGATGGTGTCCAGGATGGCCATCACGATCATGATCACCACCGCACCACCGACCGCACCCAGGGGTGCGTCCGTCCAGACGCCGAACGCGAAGGCCAGAGCGGCGACGACCAGCTGGCTGAGCAGCAGGTAGATCACGATGATCACCAGCCGGCCGGCGAACGCGGGCCAGCCGATCTGCTCGCCCGTCGGACCGATGTAAGGGCCGAAGCCGTACGCGATGCCGCCCACCAGCAGGGACCACGCCGGCAGGAAGATCAGGGAGGCGGTGGAGAAGATGGCGGCCGTGATCAGCTTCTGGCGGATCAGCCGGGTCCGGGGCACGGGCGCGGCGAGCAGGTAGCGCAGGCTCGACCAGGACGCCTCGGTCGGCACCGAGTCACCGGCGAACAGTGCGACGACCACGATGATCAGGAAGCCTGTCGAGGCGAACAGGGCGAAGACGGTCAGGTTCGCCCCGCTCTCCTGTCCCAGGTCGACGAAGGACCGCGGCCCCGGACCGCCTCCGTCCCCGGCCAGCGCGAACGCGGCGATCAAGATCAGCGGCAGCGCCACCAGGACGCTGAGCACCCCGAGGGTACGGCGCCGGCGGAGCTGCCGGACGATCTCGGCGCGGAGCGGCAGCGGCTGGGGGCGGGCGACGGCCGGCGGTGTGACGGTGCTCATCGAGCCGCCCCGGTCATCGAGTCGAGGAAGACCTGCTCCAACGACACCGCGTGTCCCCGGGTGAGCTCCTCGACGGAGCCGGACAGCACCACCCGGCCGCCGGCCATCATCACCACGTGGGTGCAGGTCTGCTCCACCTCGCCGAGCAGGTGGCTCGACACCACGACGGTCCGTCCACTTGCGGCGTAGTCACGCAGCACCGCGCGCATCGCGTTGATCTGGGGCGGATCGAGTCCGTTGGTCGGCTCGTCCAGCAGCAGCAGCGGCGGCTGGCCGAGCATGGCCTGGGCGATCCCGAGCCGCTGCCGCATGCCCTGGCTGTAAGCCCGGACCCGGCGATCCAGCGCCGTCCCCAGACCGGCCACGGTCAGGGCCTCGTCGAGGTGCGCCTCCGCCGGCGGCCGACCGGTGACCTCCCAGTACGCGTCCAGGTTCTGCCGGCCCGTCAGGTGCGGGAGGAAGCCCGGGCCCTCGATGAAGGCCCCGACGTCCCGCAGCACCTCGGCCCCCTCGCTGACCGACTCGCCGTGCACGAAGACGGTGCCGGCGTCGGGCCTGATCAGCCCCACGAGCATCCGCATCACCGTGGTCTTGCCCGCCCCGTTGGGACCGAGGAGTCCGACCACCTGCCCGGGCTCGGCCCGGAAGGACACCCCGTCCACCGCCCGCAGACCGTCCCCGTACGTCTTCACCAGGTCCTCGACGACCAAGGGCACCGGTCGGAGATCCTCGCGGACCGTGCCGGACCGCTCCCGGCGTCCGAGCAGCAGGGCACCGACGATGGCGAGCACGACCAGGGCGGACACCACCAGCAGCAACGGGACCGGAACGTCCAGGCTCTGTGGCACGACCTGGGCGGTGGGCAGCCGGGGCAGGGTCAGCTGGGGCTGCCCGGCGACCTCGACGTCGTACACCGCACCGGCCTTGACGTTCGCGTACGCCTGGTCGGTGCTGGAGACGACCACCCGCAGCCGGTGCCCGACCGGCACCTGGTGGGCGACGGCGGGCAGGGCGACGTCGACGGTGGTGGCTCGGTCCGGGGTCAGTCCGACCAGGCGCACCGGCGCCACCACGGACTGCGGCAGCACCGCGGTCTGGGGCATCCCGCTCCCCTCGCTCGGGCCGGCATTCGGGCCGGTGCCGGGGGTGGGGCTGGCGGCGGTGGTGTCGGGCCCCAGGTCCCACAGCGACACGAACAGGGTCGCGCTGGTCGCCGACGAGGTCACGTCCAAGCGGATCCTCCCACTGCCCAGCAGGGTCAGCGGCGCGTCCTGCACCTGCGAGGTGAAGATCGCGGACTGGCCGGGCAGCACGGCGAGCGGGTACGCCGCCACGGCGGCCGCCCCACCGACGGCTTCGGAGCCGCCGGGCAGGCTGGTCATCGCCGTGGGGACCCCACCAGGTGGCGACACGACCTGCTGCGCCTGCCCGTCCAGCTGCTGGGTCACCTGGTCGACCGTGCTGCTGGTCCGGCCGGGGTAGTCGGCGGCGGTGACGGTGGTCGGCTCATCCCGGTCCTGGTCCCGGCCGACGAGAGTTGTCGCGGGTATCGCTGCGCTGAACGTCGCCGGCGCCGGGGCGCTCTCGTCGTTGCGCAGGTAGCGGTCGAACCAGGACTGCCACTGCGGCAGCAGCGCGTCCAGATCGATCCCGCCGTCATGACCGCCCTCCACCCAGGCCATCGCGGCCGGGGTGCTGGCGGGCAGCCCGCGGAAGTTGGCGTCGGCCTGATCCAGGGTGAACAGCGTGTCGTCCTCGCCCTGCACGATCAGGGTGGGTGCCGTGATCTGGCCCAGCACCCGGTCCATCGAGGATCGGTCGAGCAGGTTCAGCAGCCCCGGCGACGGATCACCCGTGAGTGCCGTCTGGAGGTACTCCTGGCAGATGTCGGTGGCGAAGCGGCCGCACAGCTGCGCCCCCTGACCCGAGGTGCCGGAGCCGCCCTGGAGCCCGCTGAGGAAGAAGAGCCCGGCCCAGCGCTGCTTGAACACCCCGACCTGGTCGTCCGGGGTCACGTCGGCCAGCGACGCACCGGCTCCGCGCACCGCGTGCTGCGGCACCAGGGCCTGTCTCAGGCTGTGCCAGGTGAAGGCCGAGACGATGGCATCGACCCGCGGGTCGAGTCCGGCGGCCTGCAGGGCCGCCGCTCCACCGTACGAGGCGCCGGCGAAGCCGATCACGGGGTCGCCTCCGTCCTTCGCCACCTCGGGTCGGGCGGCCGCCTCGTCGACCACGCGGACCGCGTCCCGGCCTTCGTACGCGGGGTTGCCGAGGTGGATGAGACCGCCCGAGGCGCCGAAGCCGCGGGCCGTGTAGGCGATCACGGTGTAACCGGCCCGGGCCAGAGTGGCGGCGATCTGGGCCGCGTCGTCCTTGGTACCGCCGAAGCCGTGCGCCAGCACGATCGCCGGCTTCGGCACACCCGGGTCGGTGGTCCACACCGACGTGTCCAGGGTCACCGGCTCGCCGTCCGGCTCCGGGGTGCCGGGCGTCTGCAGGGTGATCTCGGTGACCGGAGCGTCGTCGGCGTGGGCGGGCAGCAGGGCGGGACCGACGCCGAGCAGCACGACCCCGACGGCGGCGAGGGTGGTGAGCAGCAGGCGGCGGGCAGCGGCGGGGAAGGACGCGAACTTCATGGCGCACCCATCCCACCACGCAGGCCCAAGGCCCGGGGGAACGCCGTCAACCTGCGGAGAACTGGCCCCGATCGGGAGTTCTCACGGCGTGTCGGGCCCGTTCGGCCCTGGTCGGGGCCACCTTTCCGCGCCGGCCTCGACCACCCGGCCGCGCAGGATCACGTACCGCGGCGCCCGCAGCACCGCGAGGTCCCGCCGCGGGTCGGCGTCGAGCACGATCAGATCCGCCGGGGCACCGTCGACCAGGGAGTCCGGCCGCCCGAGCCAGCGCCGGGCGGCCCAGGAGCCGGCGGCCAGCGCTCCTTCCGACCCCAGAATCGGGGCCAGCGCGGCGATCTCCTGGGCCACCAAGCCGTGCGGCAGGTAGCCACCCGCGTCGGTGCCGGCGTAGATCGGTACGCCGGCGTCGTGCGCAGCGGCGAAGGTGTCCAGGCGGCGGGCGTGGAGGGCGCGCATGTGGGCGGCGTACCTCGGGAACCGCGCCTGACCCTGCTGGGCGTACCGCTCGAAGTTGTCCAGCTGCAGCATCGTCGGCACCAGGGCGACCTGCCGCTCGGCCATCACCGCGATCACCTCGGGGCTGATCCCGGTGCCGTGCTCGATGCCGTCGATGCCGGCCTCGACGAGCTCGGCGACGGCCTGTTCCCCGAAGACGTGCGCGGTCACCCGAGCTCCGAGCTCATGGGCCCGCTCGATCGCCGCGCGCGCCGCCCCGACGGGCCACAACGGGGCCAGGTCGCCGGGCTCCCGGTCGATCCAGTCCCCGACCAGCTTCACCCATCCGTCACCTCGGGCCACCTGACGCTCGACCTCGGCCACCAGCTCGTCGGGTTCGACCTCGGCGCCGTAGTTGCGCAAGTAGCGTTTCGGTCGGGCGATGTGTCGTCCCGCCCGGATCAGCCGGGGCAGGTCGTCCCGGTCGTCGATCCAGCGCGTGTCGGCCGGGCTGCCGGCATCCCGCAGCAACAGCGCTCCCGCGGCCCGCTCGGCCAGGGCGTGCTGCTCGGCGACGTCCTTCGGCACCGCTCCGTCGGCCTCCAGGCCGACGTGACAGTGCGCGTCGACCAGACCCGGGACCAGATAGCACCCGTTCGCCAGAGTGATCGCGTCCCGTACGGGTTCGAGACGGACGAGGCCGTCGACGACCCAGATGTCACGGTGCTGCCCGTCGGGCAGCACGATCCCTCGCAGGTGCAGCCGGTCCGCTCCGAGCACGCTGCCGCCCCGCGGTTCCGCCGACGACTACTTGCCGAGCCGCTTGGTCAGCTCCGGCGGCAGCTGAAAGTCACCGAGCGCCTTCTGCAGCTCGGCCGGATCCATGGTCTGCGGCACCCCGAACGCGGAACCCTGATCGGCCGCGGCCGGGGCGGCAGGCAGCTGGTTGCGCTTGGCCGGGTTGCCCGAGACGCCGCGGGCGTTCTTCTTCTTGGCCTTGGGCTGCTGGCGCTTCTGGCCGCCACCCATGCCGGGCAGACCGGGCATGCCCGGCATCTTGCCGCTGGCCATGGCGGTCATCATCTTGCGCGCCTCGAAGAACCGGTCGACCAGGTTGTTGACCTCGCTCACCTGGGTGCCGGAGCCCTTGGCGATCCGGGCCCGGCGGGAGCCGTCGATGATCTTGGGGCTGTCCCGCTCGGCCGGCGTCATCGAGTGGATGATCGCCTCGAGGCGATCGACCTCCTTCTCGTCGATGTTGTTCAGCTGGTCCTTCATCTCCCCCATCCCGGGGAGCATCCCGAAGATCTTGGAGAGCGGACCCATCTTGCGGACCATCTGCATCTGCTGCAGGAAGTCCGACAGACCGAACTCGCCACCCTGCCCGGTCAGCTTGGCGGCGGCCTTGGCCGACTGCTCGGCGTCGAAGGTCTTCTCGGCCTGCTCGATCAGCGTGAGCATGTCGCCCATGCCGAGGATGCGGCTGGCCATCCGGTCGGGATGGAAGACGTCGAAGTCCTTCTGTCCCTCACCGTTGGAGGCGAACATGATCGGTTTGCCGGTGACCCGGGCGATGGACAGCGCGGCACCACCGCGGGCATCGCCGTCGAGCTTGGTCAACACGACCCCGTCGAAGCCGACCCCCTCGGCGAACGCGTTGGCGGTGTTGACCGCGTCCTGCCCGATCATGGCGTCGACGACGAACAGCACCTCGTCAGGGTGCACCGCGTCGCGGATGTCGGCCGCCTGCTGCATCAGCTCGGCGTCGATACCGAGGCGGCCCGCGGTGTCGACGATGACCACGTCGTACAGCCGGCGCTCGGCCTCGGTGATGGAGTTCTTGGCCACCTCGATCGGGTCACCGACCCCGTTGCCGGGCTCCGGGGCGAAGACGTGCACGCCGGCCCGCTGCCCCACGATCTGCAGCTGGTTGACCGCGTTGGGTCGCTGCAGGTCCGCCGCCACCAGCAGCGGTGAGTGACCCTGACCCTTGAACCAGACCGCGAGCTTGCCGGCCAGCGTCGTCTTGCCGGCGCCCTGGAGTCCGGCGAGCATGATCACCGTCGGCGGCCGCTTCGCATACCGGATGGTCCGCGTCTCGCCGCCGAGGATGGTGACCAGCTCGTCGTTGACGATCTTGACGATCTGCTGGGCGGGATTCAGCGCGGCGTGCAGCTCGGTGTCCCGGGCGCGCTCCTTGACCGCCGTCACGAACTCCTTCACCACGGCCAGGTTGACGTCGGCCTCGAGCAGCGCACGGCGGATCTCCCGGGCGGTCTCGTCGATGTCGGCCTCGGTGATGCGGCCCTTGCCACGGAGGCTCTTGAACGTCGCCGCCAGGCGATCCTGCAGAGTGTCGAACACAGCGTTCCTCGATCGTCGTCACTGGTGGAGATGCTCGGATCAGCCTACTCAACCCCGCGTAGGACCGTCGCAGCCCGAACAGCGGCCCGATCGCCAGGTGCGCTCAGGGGCGTACGGCTTCAGAGAGCACCGCCTCGCGGATCCTGACCAGCGCCGCCACCGAGGCGTCCACATCCGCGTCGGCCGTCCGGTGGTTCGAGACCGAGATGCGCAGCACCGTCCGGCCGTGCCAGGTCGACGGGGTCATCCAGGCCGTCCCGTCGGCGAGCAGTCGCCGGGCGACCTCGCGGGTCACCTCCTCGGTACCGAGGGCCACACACACCTGCGTGAAAACCACGTCGTTGACGATCTCGACCCCGTCCACGCCGCGCAGCTGCTCGGCGAACCGTGCGGCTCGGGTGACAAGGCCGTCCACCATCGCCGCCACCCCGACGCGCCCGAGCGATCGCAGCGCCGCCCAGACGGTGAAGCCGCGGGCCCGGCGCGAGAACTCCGGCACCGCGTCCATCGGATCGGGGCGCGAGTCCTGGATCAGGTAGGCCGCCTGCACGCCCATGGCGGCGCGCAGGGCGGCAGCGTCGGCCACGATCGCGATCCCGTTGTCGTACGGCACGTTGAGGGTCTTGTGGGCGTCGGTGGCCCAGGAATCGGCCCGGTCGGCCCCGGCCAGCAGCCCGCGGAGTGTCGGCGACGCCGCGGCCCACAGCCCGAAGGCTCCGTCCACGTGCACCCAGGCGCCGTGACGGCGGGCGACGGCGATCGCCTCGCCGAACGGGTCGTAGGCACCGCTGTGCACGTTGCCCGCCTGCAGGCAGACGATGGTGGGCACGTTCGCCGGTCCGGCGTCCAGCGCAGCGGCGAGCGCAGCCGGCAGGATCCGGCCCTCCGAGTCCACGTCGACCTCGATGGCCCGTCCGGCCCCGAGTCCGAGCAGCCGCAGGGACAGGTCGATCGTGTCGTGCCGCTCGCGTCCGACCAGCACCCGGACGGGTGGGCTGCCCACCAGCCCGTCGGTGTCGACGTCCCAACCGACCCGGCGCAGTACGGCACCCCGGGCTGCCGCCAGGCAGGTGAAGTTGGCCATCATGCCGCCCGTGACGAAGCCGACGGCCGCTCCCGAGGGCAGCCCCAACAGGTCGAGCAGCCACTCGCCGGCCACCCGCTCCGCCCCGGCGGCCGCCGGCGACGACACCAGCAGTCCGGCGTTCTGATCCCACAACGAGGTCAGCCAGTCCGCCCCGAGCGCGGCCGGCAGGACGCCGCCGATCACCCAGCCGAAGAAGCGCGGCGACGGCATCGCCACCACCCCCGGCTCGGCCCCGGCCAGCAGCTCGTCGATGACGGCGAGGGGCTCGGCGCCGTCGGTGGGCAGCGGACCGCCGAGGGCGGCCGCCACCCCGTCGACGTCCGCTCGAGCGCTCACCGGCCGGCTCGGGAGGCCGTCGAGGAAGTCCAGCGACTCCGCCAGCACCCGCTCCAGCACCGCTCGCTGCTGATCGAATCCCTGGTGATCCACACCGTCAACCATCCCGCGCCCCCTCTTCTCGACTTTGCGGGTGCTGCAACACCGGCGGAGTCGGCTAGGGACCCGAGTCTGGTCTCTCCCGGTCCGCCGGGCCAGCCGATTCGGCCGGCGGGCGACTACCCTGTGAGGCTGATCCGGCGGGGTTCCGCGGACTGGGGCGCAGGGAGCGGGTGGACGCGTGGGTGACGAGCGGGATCGCGAGCTCGCCGACCCGGACGCGTTGGTGAGTCCGGAGAGCGTGAGTCCCGACGCGGAGACCCGCTCGCGGGACGCACAGCCCACCTATCCCGAGCACAGCACCGAACCGTTCGCCGAGACCACCGACGACGGTGAGACCGAGAAGGAGTGGTGGGACGACCCCCGGATGCCCTGGAAGGGCAAGCCGGATCGAGCCGACATGGTGTGCTGGATCGGCATCGCGGTGGTCGGCGTCTACGGCTTGATCATGATGCCGTTGCGGGCCTATCTGGTGGTGGCCAACCCGGTGCTGCAGGCGGCCCTGACCGGGTCGCGTTCCGCTCTGGTGGTGCTGGGCGTCACCGACAACCCGTTGTGGGGCCTCGGTCTGGTCCTGGGCATCCTCAGCATCGTCAAGTTCGACTGGATCTACTTCCTGGCCGGCCGGCTGTGGGGCCGCGGCCTGATCGAGCTGATGGGTGGTCGGTCGAAGCGCGCCGCCCGCAACGCCGACCGGGCCGAGCGGCTGGCCCGACGCTGGGGCGTGCCGGCGGTCCTGATCACGTACCTGCCGATCCCGATCCCGGCCGCCGTCATCTACGCGACGGTCGCCATGGCCGGGATGAGCTGGAAGAAGTTCTGGATCGTCAACATCATCGGGGCGATCGTCATCCAGTGCACCTGGGTGGCCCTCGGCTTCTGGCTCGGTGAGCCCGCCCGCCAGGTGGTGGAGGCGTACGCGCAGATCAGCATGTACGTGGCCTTCGCGATCCTCGGTGCGGTGTTCATCGGTATCTTCCTCAACCGCAAGAAGGCGCCCCTCCCCCGCTGAGGCACCGAGCCGCTACCGTCATCACGTGCGGCTGGTGACCTTCAACCTGTGGAGCGGGCGCTCCGTGAAGCCACGGGACCGCGAAGCCCGCCGGCGTCGGACCAAGGGTGTCGACCTCGAGCTGCTGCGCGCGGCCGTCATCGAGCTCGACCCCGACGTCCTCGCGCTGCAGGAGGTGGACCGCAGCCAGTCACGGTCACAGCACGCCGACCTGGCCAGCGTGGCGGCGGAGGCGATGGGCGCGCAGGACTACCGGTTCGTCCCCACCCTGGCCGGCACGCCCGGAGCCATGTGGGCCATGTCGGGCCCGGCCCACCGACCGACCGGCGAGTACGGCATCGCGCTGCTGTCCCGCTATCCCGTCGCCCGCTGGCAGGACATCCCGCTGCCGGCCCTGCGTCCGTCGTTCCGCGTCATGGTGCCGGTGCTGCGCCAGCGCCTGACCGTCGGCGAGGAGCCGCGCGCCGCGGTGGTCGCCCACCTGGACACCCCGTCGGGGCCGCTGGCCGTGGTGAACACCCACCTCACCTGGGTGCCGGGATCCGGCGTCCGGCAGCTCCAGGAAGTCACGCGTGCCCTGGGAGAGATCCCCGATCCGGTGCTGCTGATGGGCGATTTCAACATGTGGGGGCCGCTTCCCCGGATGATCACCGGCTACCGGCCCCTGGCCGAGCACCCGACCTACCCGGTCGCGAAGCCGACGCGTCAGCTCGACCACATCCTGCTGCGCGGCCGCGGACCCGAGGTGCTGGCCACCCGAGCCGTCCGGGTGGCCGTCTCCGACCACCTGGCGCTGGTGGTCGACCTCGCCTGATGCGTGAGCCGGTCCGCTGCGCTCAGGCTGGGTCGTCCGTCGCCCCGACATCGGCGACGTCGGCCGTGCCGGCGGCGACGTGCGCGGGGACGACGGGAACGGAGCTGAGGGGAACGGCCACCACCGGGACCTTGGCGTGGCGGAGGCAGTAGCGGCTGACCGATCCGTACACCAGCCGACCGATTCCGGTGTGCTCCCGGGTGCCCACCACGATCGCCGCGGCATCCTCGGCGGCCGCGACGACGGCGGCACCGGGATCATCGACATAGAACTCCAGGCGCCAGCCGGTCTCCGGGTCCACCGTCGAGAACACGTCCTCGACGGCCCGCCGGTAGGTCTCGTCGATGCTGTCGGAAGGTTCTGGAGCCGGCAACCCGAGCACCCCCACCGAGGCGAGTGCCGCCGGAACCGGCAGGGCATGCACGGCGAGCACCGGCTGCCCGGTCAGCCGGGCGTAGCCCGCCGCCCAGACCAGCGCCGCCCGCGACGAGGGCGACAGATCCAGACCCACCACGATCTTGCTCATCAGCAGCGCTCCTTCAGGTGGGGACGGGTCGTCGACCCCTCTGCTCCATGGTCTCGAACGTCTCCGCCGAAAGGGCAGTGCCGCTCGGGCCGCCTCGAGGGAGGCGAACGTCCCGTCCGGCCTCGTTAGGCTCGGCGGGTGTTCGAGCTGCGCCCGCTGTCGTACGCCCATCCCGATGCCCAGGAGCTGACGGAACGGGCCCAGGCGTACTACGTCGAGCTCTACGGCGGTCCCGACGACGACCCCCTGACCGCCGACGAGTTCGCCGACCCCCGCGGCGGTTTCGTCGTCGGCTACCTCGACGATGCGGCCGTGGCGATGGGCGGCTGGACGTTCACCGCCAGCGATCTGGGTGATCGGGTGGCGAAGATCCGGCGGATGTACGTCGATGCGTCCGTCCGGCGACGGGGCCTGGCGCGGGCGGTGTTGCGGCACCTCGAGCAGGAAGCCGCAGGCCACGGCGCCACCACGATCATCCTCGCGACCGGGCAGCCACAGGTCGCGGCGATCGGTTTCTACCGGGGCCACGGCTACACCGACACGGCACCGTTCGGCTACTACGCCGCCGGCGACCAGGTCGTCTGCCTGGCCAAGGATCTCGTGCCCGGTCCTCAGCCCACCAGCTGACCGTCGCGCCGCATCCGGGCCGGCTGGGCGGGCGCTTCGAGCAGACCCTGCGCCAGCGAGACCAGAGCGGGCGAGCGCAGGATCTCGTACGGGTCGGAGGTGGTGCCGCGGCGGCGGAAGGCGCCGGGCGCTGAACCGTACGCGCCCGAGAAACGACGTGAGAAGTGGTAGGCGTTGGCGAACCCGGAGCGGGCGGCGATGTCGGCCAGGGTGCTGTTGCTGCGCTGCAACCAGGTCGCGGCCCGGACGAGCCGCACCAGCTCGAGCGCCCGTGCGGGACCGATTCCGTAGGTCTCCCGGAAGAGCCGGAACACGTGCCCCTGCGAGATCTTGGCTCGGGCCGCCAGGTCCTCGACCGAGACGATCCGCATGCCCTCGGCGATCCAGATCGACCGGGTGGCGTCGATCAGGGCCACCAGGGGATCCGGCAGACCCTCCCAGGGCGAGCTACCGAACGGACCGGTGACGAACAGGTCCAGCAGCAGCGCGAGCAGCTCGTCGGTCCGTCGGGCCGCCGGCTCTCCCGGGAGCTCGGCCAGCTCCAGCAGATAGGTCGTCAGCCCGCTCAGCAACGGCGCAGCGGCCATGTCGCGGACCATGGGCCACCCGCTGCGCGGCCCGAGACGCTCCGCATTCGTGATCGTGAAGTGGACGTACCCGTGGGTGGAGACCACCTGCGGATCCCACTGCAGGTGGTCGATCGTCCCGAACCGGGACAGCGCCAGCATGCCCGGCCGCAGGGCGATCTGCTGGCCCGGCTGACCCCGGCCCGCCTGGACCGTCCAGACGGCGGACCCACGCAACAGCCAGACGAACTCGTCATCGAAGAGCTCGCGTGGACCGAAGGATGCGCCAGCAGGATAGTCAGCGGCCCGGACCGACTGCCGCTTCACCATGGTCAGGGGCGGCGATGTCATGATCAGATATTAACCGGACCGTCTGCGCCATTCCGTCGGCGTCGTCGGGATGCCACGCTCTGGGTCACCGCACGATGCCACCCAGGAGTTTGCCGATGACCGTCGTCTCCACCCGAACGAGTTCGGATCTCGCCTTCTTCGACGCTGCCAGCCCCCAGCTGGCCGGCTCCTTCGCCGAGAACGGGTTCGCCCTGCTCAGGAACGCCCTGTCGCCGAGCGAGGTGGCCGAGATCAACGACGACGCGCTGCGGATCTGCCGCGGCGACTACGGCGAGATCACCTATGGATACTCCGAGGACGATCCGGGCCCCGCACCCAATGGCACACCGACCACCACCCCCGACGTGGACGTGCTCCGGAAGTACCTGTGCATCCACTACCCGCACAAGCTCTCGGCCGCCGCAGAGCGGGCGCTGCACACGCCGAAGATCGTCGACGCCCTGGTCTCGGTGATCGGACCGAACGTCAAGGCGATGCAGTCGATGCTGTTCATCAAGACCGAGGGCAAGCCCGGCCAGGCCTGGCACCAGGACGAGTTCTTCATCCCCACCCGGGACCGCTCACTCACGGCCGTCTGGATCGCCCTGGACGACGCGACCATCGAGAACGGCTGTCTGTGGGTGCTGCCCGGCTCGCACCGTCGCGGTGTCCTCTATCCGGCTCGGGACCAGGACGACCCCCGCTTCGACTGCACCACCGAGTCCTACGACTTCCCGTACGCCGACGGGGACGCCGTGCCGGTCGAGATCCCGGCAGGTACGGCGCTGATCTTCAACGGCTACCTGCTGCACCGATCGCTGGAGAACTCGGGCCGACACGGCTACCGACGTGCCCTCGCCAACCACTACATGAGCGCGGAGTCGCTGCTGCCGTGGTCGCCACCTGGCCCGACCGAGCACATGGGCATCGCCGACTTCCGGGACATCGTCCTGGTCGCCGGCGAGGACCCGTACGCGTACAAGGGCACCGTCGACGTCCGCAGGGCGTACTCGCGACCGGACAAGAACGGTGGGTGCGACCGCTGATCTCGGGACGGCCCCCTCCAGGCTTCGGGCGCTCTGCCCTGCCGGTGACGTGGTCGGGCTCCACCGGCAGGGCTCCGTCAGGACCTGACGTCGAACCAGCGGCTCAGCGCCGGGCTGCGACGAAGGACGAGTCGGTCGAGCACGAGGATGGCGATCAACGAGAGTCCGAAGAGGGGCAACAGCAGTCCGAGAGCCACGACGGCCACCAGGACCGCCGGCGTCGCGGCGATGGGAAGCCGGCCACGCGGCGCGCCGATGCGGCCGGCGTTCTTCGGTCGCCGGCGCCACCACATGATGGGTCCGCTGACGCAAAGGACCACGATGCCGAGGCACATGGCGGCGGACAGGACCAGGTTGAGGGTGCCGAAGCGGCGACCTTCATGGAGAGCGATGCCCTGGCTGACTGCTTTGGCGAGGCCTGCGTAGTCGGCGTAGCCGTACGTGCCGACGACGGCGCCCGTGTAGCGGTCCACGTGCACGGTGCGTTCCTGACCCGGGCTGTGGAAGGCGTAGCCGATGACGGCGAACGTGCCGTCCGGAGTGTCCGGCAACAGGATCGTGTACGGGTGCTGCAGACCGTGCTCGTCCGCGACGACGACGGCGGTGTCGAGATTCGCGATGGAGCCGGTGACGTCGCCCACGTCGGAGGTGGGTCGCTGACTGGCGCCGAGCCCCCAGGGCACCTCGCCGGCGTGGCTGTGGGGCAACGACTCATCCATGGTGGTGGTCGGCTGGGAGGCGCCACCGTGGTCGTCGGACCACAGCGAGCTGCCGCCGGCGGTGACGAGCTGCTGCACCCGGGCGCCCCAGACGCCCGTCCAGGGCAGCCCGCTGACCAGCAGACCGAGCAGTGTGACACCGGCGAGGGCACCGACAACCGCGTGAGTCTGTCGCAGCCGGGCATCGGTCAGGGCGCGAGCGCCCATGCCACGGACCAGTGTCGTGTCCGCGCGGGCTTGACGGGTGGCACGGCGGCGGGACCGCCACCCACGGACGAAGAGGTAGTAGCCGGTCAGGGCCATCACGATCGCCCAGCAGGCGCCGAGCTCGATCACGGCGTCGCCGATCTTGCCGGTCATCAGCTCACCATGGAGGCGGACCGCGATGCCGGACAGCGTCCGGTCCGGGTCGAGGGAGCCGAGAACCTCGTTGGTGTAGGGGTTGACGTAGAAGTCACGGCTGGTCTCGTCGGGCAGTACCACGGTGAACCGGGTGGGCTGCGCGGAACGGCCCGGCTCGGTCATGGACACGATGTAGGCGTCGCGCAGCCCGTCCCGGTCGAGGGCCTGCTCGACGGCCGCCCGCTGGGCGTCGTAGCCGACGGTCCGCTCATCGGAAGCGGCGGGCGCCACGCGGAGGACGTCCGGGTGCAGCGCGGGTTCGAGCTGGAACCGGAACAGGTAGATCAGGCCGGTGACGGCGAGCACGGCGAGGACGGGTATGACGAGGAAGCTGGCGTAGAAGTGCCATCGCCACATCCCGGCGAACAGCTGGGGACGGGGTCGGCGGCCACGGCCGGGTGGAGTGCTCGGGCCGGCGGGAGGATCAGCGGGACGCTCGGAGGTGCCGAGGGTGGTGGTCATGGTTCTCCTGGGGTGGTCAGAGCTCGCCACCGCGCGCTGCAGGGCGCTCGTGCGGTGGACGAGAGGTGTCTGGTGGGCCGGACGGGTCTGGAGATGAGCGCCGGCGGACCCCGGGGTGACGCGGCGGCCCTGACCAGTCTGTCGGCGCGGTCGTCGTCTGGCGCCATCACCACGATGGCGCGGGCGCGGCGCCGGGTCGGACGCCTGAGGCAGATGGCAAGGGCACCGAGGGTTCGCCACCACCACGCCTCTCCCCTGGCCAGCATCCACGCCGTAGCGAGTGTGGCCAGCGCGTGCGCGGCGAACATCAGCCAGCCGCCGCCGGTGGCCCGGTGCGGCCCGTGGCAGGCGGCCGCGGCCAGATCGACGGCCGGGCCGAGGAGGTGGTGCCCCACCGGCAGCGGGGAACCGGGTGGGCACCATGCCGGTGCAGCGGCCGCCGTCAGCAGGACGTGCAGCCCGAGCTGCTCGACACCGAGGAGGGGGAGGAGAAGCCAGAAGCGGCAGCGTCGACCGGTGAGAGTGCTGGCGATCAGCAGCATGACCGCCAGGCCGAGGACCACACCGCCGATGGGCAGGGTGCCACCGCCGAGCAGGTGGACTCCGCAGGCCAGCAGGAGCGGTGCCCCGGCGATCAGCACGATCCGGGCCAGGCGGCCGGGACCGCGCTCAGGAGTGGGCGCCGGCATCACGGATCATGGCGACGGCGGGTGAGGAGGTAGGCGAATCCGGCCACGACCAGGACGCCGGTCCCGGCCAGCACCCACGGCAGCGATCGGTCGGTCCCGAAGCGTTCGGGGCTGAGCAGACCGGGCTGCGAAGCCGGGGCTGGACTCGGCCTGGGCGGCGGGGGCACGGTCGTGTCGCCGACGGTGAAGCCGATGCTGCCGGTGTTCGGGTGTCCGTCGTCGGCGACGACCCGATAGGCCAACCGGTAGCCATCCCAGGTGTCGAGTCGCATGGCGATCCGGCGGACGACCATCGTGGCGCCACCGGTGAACCAACCGGGCCCGCGCGACCAGACCAGGGGCGCGGACTCGGGCTCCGCCGGGCTCGGGTTGGCGGTGCCGGCACCGGCGACACCGACCGCCGTCGCCCCGCCGATGGTGAACAACCGCCGACGGGACAGACCGTGACGTCGATCCAGGGAATCGGTCATGGAGCTTCAGCCGTGGTCGCTCGGGTCGTAGGACTCGTTGGCGTTGGCCATGTCCCGTCCGACCGCGGAGGCGCCGACCGTCTCGCCGTTGGAGAACTCCAGCTCCACCGGCACGGTCTTGCCCGCCTTGATGTCCCGGGTCAACCCGATCAGCATGATGTGCAGACCGCCGGGCTCCAGGCGGTGGCGCTGCCCGGTCGGCACGACGAAGCCGCCGTCCTTCGGCCGCATCTTCAAGGGAACAACACAGGACGAGAGAGTGCAGGCATGAGTGGAAGACCTTGTCTGGGGATGTGACGACGGGCAGGACGAGACGCGGCGACGGGGTCGCGTCGGCGGCGCCTCACAGCCGAACGGCCGGGGCGCGATGGTGGCGGTGTCCTACGCCTGGGGTGGCCCGCGGCTCGGCGCGAGCTCGATCAGTGGCCGACGGTGAGCCCGCACGACCAGGCCGGTCACTGTTCGCACCGGGCGGGTCCGACGTCGGGCCTGCCGCCACGCGGCGTACGCGCTGGCCGTGGTCACCAGGCTCCACAGCCACTGTTCTCCACGGGCCAGCAGATACGCCGTCACCAGCACGGCGGCAACATGCGCCAACATCATGGCCAAGCCAGGCTCGGCCGTCGCGGGATGGACAGCCAGGGACAGGCAGCTCGCCCCCGGATGACCTCCATGCCCGACGAGCGTGGATCCCGGCGGGACGCATCCCCCGGCGCCGGTGGTGTAGCCGAACAACAGATGCAGACCGGACTGCTCGAGCCCCAGGATGACCAACAGCAGGGGCAGACGGCATCGGCGGGCCGTCACCGCCAGCGCGACCAAGCCCGACACGCAGGCTGCCAGGATCAGGACGGCGACGTTCGGGGAGCCACCGCCACCGGCGAGGTGAGCACCGGTCGCCAACAGCACGGAGCTCCCGCCGAGGGCTGCGGCCCGCGCCAGGCGTACGGAACCCTCACCGGGACGCACCACACGTGCCAGAGCGGTCGCCACGGTGGGGAGTGTACGAGAACGCCATGTCGCCGTGGCCGACCGACCACGCAGCACCCGCTTCCGTCACCGGGATCGGACGGCGGACGTTGCCGGAGGTGCGAACGCCTGCGCCGGTCCGAGGTCAGCCGATCACCGCCCTGGCGTGCAGGTCGAGACTCCGGACCCGATTCGAGCAGTGTTGACGCACACATGTGCACGAGCGCGCACAGGATCAATGACGATTCCCCCGCGCTCACGTCGATGCCGACGTGAGCGCTGCGCTGCTGCGGACCTCGCGACCCCGCGCCTGCTGCAACGCCAGGGTCGTGGTGGGTCGCTCGGGTGGGCGGCGCCCAGCCGTCGCTCAGCTGGACTCCCGCACCACCAGATGGGTCGACAGCAGAGTCACCTGCTCGACCGGATCACCGGCCAACAGCGACACGAGGTGGCTCGCCATCACCTGGCCCATCTCGCGGGCGGGCTGGTGCACCGTCGTTATCGTCGGGCGAGCGGCCCGGCTGAACTGGTCGTCGTCGAAACCCACCACCGCCACGTCGTCGGGAATCGCGCGTCCGGCGCGGGTCAACGCCGAGATCGCCCCGAAGGCCATCTGGTCGTTGGCGGCGAACACCGCGTCGAAAGCGGGTCCGGCGAGCAGCCGCTCCATCGCCTCCGTGCCGGACTCAGGGGAGAAGTCGCCCACGGCGACCAGATCATCGGCCAGCTCGGCGTCGGCGAGCGCGTCCCGCCACCCGCTCAGCCGGTCGCGGCCGGCGGCCAGGTCCTGCGCACCGGCGATGGTGGCGATCCGGGTCCTCCCGCGATCGACCAGATGCCGGACAGCGACGGCGGCCGCCGCGCGGTTGTCGACGTCGACGAAGTGTCCGTGCTCGCCGAAGTCCACGGCGGGTCGGCCGGCGAAGACGATCGGCACACTCAACCCGAGACGAGTCAGCGGCAGGTCGCCCTCGTGTTGGGAGACGACCAGCACACCGTCCACATTCCCACCGGTGAGGTAGCGACGGCTCTTGTCGCCCTCGTTCGAGCCGAGCACCAGACTCAGCGTGTAGTCGGTCGCCGCCAGGTGTGCCGCCACGCCCTGGACGACGGTGGCGAAGAACGGATCGGCGAACAGGCGCTCGGTCGACTCGGGGATGACCACGGCGATGACGGCGGTCCGCCGCCGCGCCAGGGATCGTGCTGCTTGATTGGGCACGTATCCCAGTTCGTCGATGGCGGCGTTGACGGACGCGACGACATGGGGGGCGACCCGGTCGAGGTTGTTGACCACTCGCGAGGCCGTGGCGCGGGAGACGCCGGCGAGCGCGGCCACGGTCTCCAGGGTGGGCGGTCGAGGTGTCCCGGCCGGGGTCGGCTCGGCCGGGGCCTGCTGCGCCGGAGCCACCGTCCTCGGCCGGGGCCGCGCTCGCTGTTGCTGCGCCGGCTTCTTCGTCACGGCTCTCCCGCCTGATCGCGATCGTCAGAGCGCTCTCACCTGGTCCGGGTAGGAGCGCTCTCACCTACCTCCGGCGATCGTAGCGGGCATCGTGAGCGGATGGCCGTCCGGTACGGTTTCGCCGTGTCGTCCGATCGCGTGGCCCTCGTCACCGGCGCCTCCCGTGGACTCGGCGCCGTGATCGCTCGCCGCCTGGCGGCGGACGGGTGGTCCGTCGCGGTCAACTACCGCTCCGGAACCGAGAGCGCCGAACGCGTGGTCGCCGACATCCGTCGATACGGTGGCGCGGCAGCGGCGTACGCGGCCGACGTGACCGACGAGGCTGCCGTCACCGATCTGCTCGGCCGAGCCAGTGGCGACCTCGGACCGGTGCTCGCCGTGATCGCCAACGCGACAGGCCCGCAACCCGTCACCGAGCTGGTGCGTCTGACCTGGCAGGACCACCTCGACCAGCTCACCTTCTTCGTCAAGAGCCCCACCCTGCTGGCTCAGGCGGCGTTGCCGACGATGAAGGCGCACGGCTTCGGCCGGCTGGTCCTGATCGGTTCGGACATGGTGGACCGGGCCAAGCCCGGCTGGTCGGCGTACTCGGCGGCGAAGGCGGCCGAGGCCGAGCTGGTCAAGATCTGGGCTCGCGAGCTCGGTCCGGAGGGGATCACCGTCAACCTGGTCGCCCCCGGCTGGATACCGGTCGAGCGGCACGCCGGCGCGGACACGACCGACTATCTGAGGGAGGTTCCGCTCGGACGGATCGGTACGCCGGAAGACATCGCTGGGGCCGTCTCGTACCTGGTCGGTGACGCAGCCGGGTTCGTGACCGGCCAACGGATCACCGTCAACGGGGGCCACACCCTCTGATCCTGGGCCGCGGCGATGATGGAGCAGGGCCAGCCCCCCTTCAGATCGCCGTCGCCCAGCCACCCTGCGTGACCGGGAACCGCACGCCTGCGCCATGGTGGACACTGCCGGTCGTTCGGCTGTCTTCGGTCGGAGCGGATCGATCATCGCCGAGACCTCCCCACCACCGGGCAGGCTCGCGCGGGCCCTGCTCGTCTGATGCCGATCCGAGCGGACGTTTACAACGTAAGCGCTAGGTTGGCGTCATGACAGACACGAAGAAGGTGGCTTTCCTCGTCGCCAGCGAGGGCATCGAGAAGGTGGAACTGGTCGATCCTTGGAAGGCGGTCACGGACGCGGGCCACACGGCGGTGCTGCTGAGCCCGCAACGCGGCTCGGTCCAGCTGTACGAGCACCTCGACAAGGCCGGCACCCAGACCGTCGACGCCGAGGTGGGCTCCGAGTCGACCGATGACTACGACGCCCTGGTGCTACCCGGCGGGGTGGCCAATCCGGACGCGTTGCGGCTGGACGTCGACGCCGTCGCCTTCGTGAAGGCGTTCGTCGAGTCGGGCCGTCCGGTGGCCGCGATCTGTCACGCACCCTGGACGCTGATCGAGGCCGATGCGGTGGGCGGCAAGCGAATCACGTCCTGGCCGAGTCTACGAACCGACCTGCGCAATGCCGGGGCCACCTGGGTCGATGAGCAGGTGGTCACAGACGGCAACCTGATCACCAGCCGCAACCCCGACGACCTGCCTGCGTTCATCGCAGCGCTGCTCGAGGCCGTCCATCACGGCGCTTCGAGCGCAGCCTCCACCGGCGCCTGACCGCAGCCGGATCGGGCTCACCCCGCCGAGGTGGAGTCGCCGCCCGTCGTCGGGGTCGACACCGCGCGCGGGGTGGCTTTGCCGTGAGCGGCTGTCTGGACCTCGGCGACGGCGGAGCCGTCGGCCGAGGCCTGGGCCGACGCGCTGGGGATCATCAGGGCGAGGGCGGCCACCAGGGCCAGCGCGACGCCGAGACCGACAGCGAGCACACGCTCGTACGGGGAGTGGGACTGATCGGAAAGGGTTCGGCGCGACGATGTTGCCGTCTGCACCTGTGGGGTGACCACGGTGACGTCCTTCGGTGTTGCGATCGCGGCCCCGGCCCTCATCGGTCAGCGCCCGACGATCACGGACTTGCTCTTGACTGTCTTCGACGATAGGTCGGTGAAGTGACAGACCGAAGGTCTAGAGGGTCCGGCAGGCCGTGACATCCCTCTCAGGCCGTGACGGCGCTCTCACGCCGTGACGTGGGTCTCCGGCTCCGCACCGGGGGCGAGGTCAGGCGATCTCGAGCAGGGCGTCCACGAACACCCCCGCGTCGAAGGGCGCCAGATCGTCGACCCCCTCGCCCAGGCCCACGAGCTTCACCGGTACGCCGAGCTCGCGCTGCACCTGGACCACGATGCCGCCCTTGGCCGACCCGTCCAGCTTGGTGAGCACGATGCCGGTGACGTCGACCACCTCACGGAAGATCCGCGCCTGGGTGAGACCGTTCTGCCCGGTGGTGGCGTCCAGCACCAGCAGCACCTCACCGACCGGGGCCTGGCGTTCGATGACCCGCTTCACCTTGCCCAGCTCGTCCATCAGGCCGGTCTTGGTGTGCAGCCGGCCGGCGGTGTCGATGAGCACCACGTCGACCTCCCCCTCGATGCCGTTCTTCACCGCCTCGAAGGCGACGCTGGCGGGATCGGAACCTTCTGGTCCACGCACGGTCGGCACGCCGACCCGCTCCCCCCACGTCTGCAGCTGGTCCGCGGCCGCGGCTCGGAACGTGTCGGCGGCACCCAGCAGCACGTCCTTGTCCTCGGCCACCAGCACCCGCGCGAGCTTGCCGACGGTGGTGGTCTTGCCGGTGCCGTTCACGCCGACGACCATGATCACGGCCGGTGTCTCGCTGCGGTCGGCCCGGATCGTCCGGTCCATGCTGGGGTCGACCAGGGCGAGCAGCTCGGACCGCAGGATCTCGCGGGCCTTGCTCGAGTCGGCGACCCCCTCGATGCGGAACCGGGTGCGCAGGTTGTCGACCAGCTCGGTGGTCGGGCCGACGCCGAGGTCGGCGGTGATGAGGGTGTCCTCGAAGTCCTCCCAGGTCTGCTCGTCGAGCTGGTCGCGGGAGAGCAGCATCAGCAAGCCACGGCCGAGCGCGTTGTTCGATCCGGCCAGACGCCGGCGGAGTCGGGCGAGCCGACTCTCCGTGGCCTCCGGCCGATCGAGCCCGGGCAGGACCTCGGGGACGGCCCGGTCCGTACCGGCGTCGACGTCGGTGGCGGGCGGAACCGAACCCGCCGGACGGTCGAGGACCTCGACCCCTCCCCCGCCGTCGGCGGAGCCACCCGCACTCGCTCCGCCGCCCGCCCGGAGCTGCTTCTGCTCCTCGGCCCGGCGCAAGGCGGCGCGACGGTTGACGGCGACGAAGCCGACGATGACGAGGGCGGCCAGGAAGATGCCGCCGACGACGTACCAGAGGGTGATGGGATCCACCGGCACATCCTAGGGGCGCGCCGACACCGCCCACCGACCGCGGACAACGGCTCCGGCCGGGCGCGCGCGGCCGGCCGGAGCTGATCAGGAGGTCAGTGGGTGCGGATGAGGGACCGCGGCGGCTGGCCCTCGCCGTTCAGGTGACGCGCGACCCGGGACATCTGGTCGGTCAGCTTCGGGACGTGCTGGCTGCCGCGACCCTGCATCCCGAACACGACGAGTCCGGCGATGCCGGCCGCGATGGTCAGCACGATGATCATGGCAACGAGGATGGCGGTCATAACGCACCCTTTCGGACAGTGGGCCACATGACAGTGCGGCCTGGGGAAGGTCACTGTCGACGGGCACCGGAGGTGCCCGTAGTCGCATCTTCATCCGGTCTACCCGACCGGGGGCGAAGTTCGGGGGTGTGTCGGCTCTCGGTTAGGTCACGATCACCGCGTCCGGCGGCCGAAACAACCCGGGGCGGCTTCGTCAGGCCACCGAGGCGGTCTCCCGCAGCCGCTGGGAGATGACGGTGGAGACGCCGTCACCACGCATGGTCACGCCGTAGAGAGCGTCGGCGATCTCCATCGTGCGCTTCTGGTGGGTGATCACCAGCAGCTGGCTGTTCTCCCGCAGCTCCTCGTAGATCTCCAGCAACCGGCCGAGGTTGGTGTCATCCAGGGCCGCCTCGACCTCGTCCAGGATGTAGAACGGGCTGGGGCGGGCGATGAACAGCGCCACCAGGAAGGCCACCGCCACCAGGGACCGCTCCCCACCGGACAGCAGGGACAGCCGCTTCACCTTCTTGCCCGGCGGCCGTGCCTCCACGTCCACCCCGGTGGTGAGCCAGCTGCCGGGTTCGGTCAGCACCAACCTGCCCTCGCCGCCAGGGAAGAGCCTCGAGAACACCCGGCCGAAGGCCGCCTCCACATCCGCGTACGCCTCGGCGAACACCTGCTCTACCCGCGAGTCGACCTCGGTGATGATGTCCATCAGGTCGGAGCGGGTCTTCCTCAAGTCGTCGAGCTGCTCGGAGAGGAACCTGTGCCTCTCCTCCATCGCGTCGAACTCCTCCAACGCCAGCGGGTTCACCCGACCGAGCACGCCGAGAGCACGCTCGGCGGCCCGCAGCCGCCTCTGCTGCTGCTCGCGCACGTACGGGATCGGCTCGGGCACCTCGTCGTCGGGGCCGAGTGCGGCGCCATCGGGGCGGGTCAGCACCGGGACGGGCTGGTCGGGACCGTAGTCGGCGACCAGACCGTCCGGTTCGAGACCGAGCTCGGTCATCGCCTTCTCGGTCAGCGCCTCCAGCCGCATCCGCTGCTCGGCCCGGGCCATCTCGTCCCGGTGGACGGTGTCGACCAGGGACTCGAAGTCGTGGGTGAGCGTACGGAGCCGTCCGCGGATCTCGGCCAACGCCGCTTCGGCATCGGTCCGGGCGGCGTCCGCCGCGGCCCGCTCGGCCCCGGCGAGGGCGATGGACGCCTCGATCCGTCGAGCCAGGTAGCCGGCTCCGCGGTGCACGCCCGACGCCACCTTCGCCTCACGCAGCATCCGCTCCCGGCGGGCCTGGGCCTTGGCCCGCGCGGCCCGCTCGTGGGCGGCGGCCCGGCGCAGCGCATCGGACCGGCCGGCCAGAGCCCGCACCCGCTCTTCCATGGTCCGGAGCGCGAGCCGGGCGTCCATCTCGGCACTACGGGCCTGTCGGGCGGCCTCGGCGAGCCGGTCGCGCTCGCCCGGATCGGGCTCCGCGGTCTCGGGCGCCTCCTGCGCCAGCTCCAGCCGGCGCTCCAGGTCGGCGAGTCCGCTGAGATCTCGATCGCGGGCCTCCTCGGCGCGCGCCATGCCCTGGAGCAATCGATCGGCCTCGGCGTGCGCCGAGCGGGAGGCCGAGCTCAGCTGCCCGAGCTCCTCGGCCAGCGCGGCCATGGCCGCATCCGACTCATGCAGCCGGGCCAGCGTGGCTTCCACGGTCTGGTGGCTCAGCCGGAGCCGCTCCTCGAGCTCGGTCTGCGCGAAGCGGAGTCGCTCGCAGCGGTGGTTGGCCTCCGCCAGTCGCCGCTCGGCATCATCCACGGCGGCCTGGACCTCGATCAGGCTCGGCTGGGCGCTCGAGCCGCCGGCCGCGAAATGCGTACCGAGGAGATCGCCGTCCGCCGTGACGGCGATCAGATCGGGGAGCCTGTCGACCAGCAGTCGGGCTGCCTTCAGGTCGTCCACCACCGCCGTCTTGCGAAGGAGCCGGCGAGTGGCCACGGAGATGTCGGCGGGGGTGTCGACCACGTCGACCGCGTAGCGCGCGCCGGTGGGCAGCTCGGGCCAGTCCGCGCGATCGTCAAGGCAGTCGCCGCCGGCCAGCAGCAGTCCGGCCCGACCCAGGTCCTCGGCCTTCAAGAACGCCACTGCGCCGAGCGCCGCATCGAGGTCGGTCACCGCGACCGCGTCGGCGGCCGCCCCCAGCGCGGCGGCCACCGCCGTCTCGTACCCGGAGCGCACCGAGACGAGGGCGGCGACAGAGCCGAGCAGACCCTGCACGGGCTCCGTGGCCGCGAGCAGCGCTCCGGAGGCGTCCTTGCGATGCAGACCGACCTGCAGTGCTTCCGAGCGAGCCCCGAGGGCCGCCCGTTCCTGGGTCGCGGCTCGCTCCTCGGCGCGCAGCGCACCCAGCTCGGCCTGGAGGCTCTCTTCGGCCTCCAGAGCTCTCTCGTGCGCGGAGTCCAGACCGAGCTCACCGTCGTCGAGACCGGCGACCTGCGTCTCCAACGAGGTGAACGCCCGGCCGGCCTGCTCGGCCCGCTGCACGGCCTCCACGTGAGCTCCGGCCAGCCGACCGATCTCGGCGTCGGCGGCCTCGGCCCGACTCCGCAACGAGTTCACCTGGCCGGTCAACCGCGCCAGACCCTCGCGACGGTCGGCCGCCGCCCGGATCAGCCCGGCCAACCGCGCCTCCTCGCGCTGGTGCGCGAGCTCGGCCTCCGTACGGTGGGTGGCCGCGTCGCTCAGTCCCTGGCTGCGCTGCGCCACCTCGCGGGCCAGCTCGGCCTCCTGAGCGGCCACGGCGTCGGCCTCGCGCTCCAGCTCGTCCGGGTCGCGGCCGACCCGGGTCTCCCCCGGATCGTTGTCGGCGTTGCGCATCCGCTCGCGCGCGATCGAGGAGGTGGAGGCGATCCGCTCCTTCAGCGCGGCCAACGAGTACCAGGTCTCCTGCGCGGTGTTGAGCCGCGGTACGCAGGCGCGCACCGCCTGCTCCGCCTCGACCTCCACCGCTCGTGCCGTCTCCAGCGCGTCCTCGAGCTCCAGCCGGCGCTGCTTCAGGGCGCGCTCGTCAGCCAGGTCCGAGGCCATCGACAGCTGCACGTTCACCAGGTCGTCGGCGATCAACCGCGCCTTGGCGTCGCGGACGTCGGCCTGCACCACGGCGGCTTTGCGAGCCACCTCGGCCTGTCGACCCAGGGGCTTCAGCTGGCGGCGGATCTCGGTGATCAGGTCCTGCAGCCGGGTCAGGTTGCCCTCGCACGCCTCCAGCTTGCGGAGCGCCTTCTCCTTGCGTTTGCGGTGCTTGAGGACGCCGGCGGCCTCCTCGATGAAGCCGCGCCGGCCCTCCGGGGTGGCCTGCAGGATCGAGTCGAGCTGTCCCTGGCCGACGATGACGTGCATCTCCCGGCCGATGCCGGAGTCACTGAGCAGATCCTGGACGTCGAGCAGTCGCGCGGCGTGGCCGTTGATCGCGTACTCCGAGCCGCCGTTGCGGAACATGGTCCGCGAGATGGTGACCTCGGTGTAGTCGATCGGCAGAGCACCGTCGGTGTTGTCGATGGTCAGCAGCACCTCGGCCCGGCCCAGGGGGGCCCGGCCGGAGGTGCCCGCGAAGATGACGTCCTCCATCTTGCCGCCGCGCAGCGACTTGGCGCCCTGCTCCCCCATCACCCAGCTGAGGGCGTCGACGACGTTGGACTTGCCGGAACCGTTGGGGCCGACGACGCAGGTGATACCCGGCTCGAAGTTGAGCGTGGTGGCCGACGCGAAGGACTTGAACCCGCGCAACGTGAGGCTCTTGAGATACACCACGGACCTTTCGTCCGGTTCGATCCCGCTCGTACGGGCGGGAACCACTGTCGCCGGGGAAGGCGCTGCCCACCCTAGCCGCGGCCGCCGACGATCCTCGGCACCTCGACCCGCCCGCGTCGGCGTGTCCGGGAATAGGTCCGCTTCCCGGCCGGTTGACCATCTCGACCGGCCCGGATCATGTCCCCGGGCCCCGAATAAGAACTGCCTTCGCGGAATACCGTTCGGCTGGAGCCGCGTAGCGCCACGCGCCGCGAGGCGACTGCCGGGCCGGTCCTCGTTTCTCCGAGTTGTCAGACGCAGTGGTTGCCGTGGCGACCACTGCAGCTGACAACTCGGCTGGTCACTGCTCGGTGGGCACCGATTCCTTCACCTCGGACGCCGAGAGCTTCTCGTGCCCGCGCACCGAGGAGAAGGTCCAGATCTTGTTCAGCAGGAACGACAGCGGGGTGACGATCGCGATCGCGATCAGCTGGCCCCAGTAGAGCCGGGTGCGGAAGCCGGTCGAGTCGTCGAAGAACGCGGTGGACAGCGCGAACGGCGAGCCGGGGTGCATCAACAGGGTCAGGATGGCCAGGTTGGCGATCAGGGCGAGCAGACCGACGGCCAGGAACGGCAGGTACTCGCGCCACCAGCCCGAGTGCCGGGCGCTCTTGAACGTCCACCACCGGTTGAGCTGGAAGTTCCACAGGTTCGCGATCATGAACGCGATCGTGGAGTAGACGTGGTACCAGCGGATGTTGAAGTCGGTGCCCGGCAGGTCCCACGCCACCTCGTGCGCGTTCGGACCGATCTTGTTGGCCAGGATCAGCACCGCCATGTTCACGAGCACGCCCGAGCCCCCGACCAGCCCGAAGCGGAGCAACAGCTTCCAGTTGTGGCGGTGGCGGACTGTCACGTAATGGCGCAGGCGATTCACGATCGAATCAGCCTAGCCCTCGGACCTGTCAATGCGTGACCCCGCGACGCGTGATGTTCGCCATCAGAAGCGGGCGTGAGCGGCACTCGGGGTCCGCTGGCAGCGCGGGCAGCGGTAGGAGGACCGGTTCATGAAGGCCTCCCGCCGGATGGCGGTGCCGCAGCGGGGACACGGTTCGCCCTCCCTCCCGTACGCCGCCAGGGAACGGTCGAAGTAGCCACTCGTCCCGTTGACGTTGACGTACAGGCTGTCGAACGACGTGCCCCCGGCCCGCAGCGCCTCCGCCATCACCTCGGCGGCCGCCCTCAGCACCTCCGTGGCCGTCCGCCGCGACATCGTGTCGGTCCCCCGCGCGTAGTGCACCCGGGTGCGCCACAGCGCCTCGTCGGCGTAGATGTTGCCGACCCCACCGACCAGCTGCTGGTCGAGCAGGGCCCGCTTGATGCCGGTCCGCTTCCGCCGAAGCCGGCGGACCACGTCGTCGAGGTCGTACGCGGGGTCGAACGGGTCACGCGCGATGTGGGCGATCTCGGGCGGCAGCTCGGCACCGCCCTCGGACAGCGACAGACCGCCGAACATGCGCTGGTCGACGAAGCGCAGCTGGAGTCCCGCATCGGTGAAGTCGACCAGCACCCGGGTGTTGGGCACCTGCGGGGCGTCGGCCGCGGAGAACCGGAACTGCCCACTCATCCCCAGGTGGGCCAGCACCGCGTCGCCGTCGGCGAACGGCAGCCAGAGGTACTTGCCGCGTCGGCGAGGCTCGGCGAAGGTTCGCCCGACCAGCTGAGCCGCGAAGTCGTCGGCGCCCGGCAGGTGGCGCCGGACCGGGCGCGGGTGCAGGACCGTCACGCCGGCGATGCTGCGACCGGTCAGCCCGTCGACCAGACCACGACGGACAGATTCGACCTCGGGCAGCTCAGGCACTGTTCTGGCGGTGTTCCGGGTGGCAGTCGGCGGAGGCGCCGCGGTCAGGCACCGACGCTGTCGGCCACGGGCGCGGTCAGCGCCTGCGGGCTGATGGCGGCGAACGCCAGGGCGGCCGCCTTCTGCTCGGCTTCCTTCTTGTTGCGCCCCGAGCCCGGGCCGTACGCCCGGTCGCCCAGCACCACGGTGGCGACGAACGTCTTCGCGTGGTCGGGACCGGACTCGGTCACCTCGTACGCCGGAACACCGTGCCCACCGAGCGAGGCCACCTCCTGCAGACTCGTCTTCCAGTCCAGACCGGCGCCCCGCGTGGCGGCGTCGGCCATCAGGTCATCGAAGAGAGCGTGGACGAAACAGCGGGCACCCTCGACCCCGTGCTCGAGGAAGACGGCGCCGATCACCGCCTCCATCGTGTCGGCGAGGATCGAGGACTTGTCACGGCCGCCGGTGCTCTCCTCACCCCGGCCCAGGTGGATCAGGTCCCCGAGCTCCAGGCCGCGAGCGACATCGGCCAGCGCGCGGGAGTTCACCACGGCGGCCCGCAGCTTCGCCAGCTGTCCCTCGGACAGATCCGGGTAGGTCACGAACAGGTGCTCGGTCACCACCAGACCCAGGATCGAGTCGCCCAGGAACTCCAGCCGCTCGTTGGTGGGCAACCCGCCGCGCTCGTACGCGAACGAGCGGTGGGTGAGGGCGCGGTCGAACAACTCGTCACTGACGACCAGGCCCAGCCGGGTCAAGACGTCGCGGACCGGCTCGGGACCGGCGGGAAGGGTCACCGAGACAGGCACCTGCGATCCCCGGGACGGGCCCGGGGCGTCGAAGGTGTCGGTGTCGGTCAAGACCACTCCGTCAGGACTCCAGCACCTGACGGCGGCTGGCGCGCGGGCCGTACTGACCGCAGGACGGGCAGGCGGTGTGCGGCAGATGCTTCTCGCGGCAAGCAGGGTTGGTACACGTGACCAACGTGGGCACCGAAGCCTTCCACTGGGAACGGCGGTGCCGCGTGTTGCTGCGTGACAAGCGCCTCTTCGGGACAGCCACGATCTTCTCCTCGTTCGTTCGTACAGTGCGTTCAAGCAGGTGCTCGACAGCGCCGCAGCGGCCTGAGGGCGCGCAGCAGCGGTCGAGCAACCTGCACAGTCTAGGACGTTTCGCCTTCGGATTCGAACTGAGCGAGCGTGGACCACCGCGGATCGACCGCGTCATCGTGGTTGTGCTCGTCGACGGTGTTCAGATCGAGGCCACAGTCCGGGCACAGGCCGGCACAGTCGGGTCGGCAGACCGGCTGGAACGGGAGCTCCAGCACGATGGCGTCCCGCAGCACCGGCTCGAGGTCGATCAGCTCCCCGTCCAGGTGCGACGCCTCCTCGTCGGACGCCTCGCTTCCCGGGTACGTGAACAGCTCCTGGACGTCGACCTCGACCTCATCGGCGATCCCGGTCAGGCAGCGCACGCACTCCCCCTCCAGCTGCGCGAGTGCGGTGCCGGTCACCAGCACACCCTCGACGACGGCCTCCAGCCGCAGATCGAGCTCCAGCGGAGAACCCTCGGGGACACGGATGACCGCGATACCCAGCTCGTTCGGAGCCCGCACGGTGCTCTGCACCGTACGCATCTCGCCGGCACGACGTCGCAGGTCGTGCGTGTCCAGGACCAGCCCGGAGCGGCGATCCAGGCGGCGGTGCGGTGACGTCACGGTGCCGAGATCCCGAGGTCGGCGGTCGTGCCCGCACCGGCGGTCGACGCCTCGTCGGTGTCCGCGACATCGTCCTCGTGGCGGTCGAGCCTGCTGCGTTCGGCCAGCCGGGCACGCGCGGTGCGGACCTGACTGGTCGTGCGGGCCAGCACGGACTCGAAGCTGGCCATCCGGGCATCGACGAACGTGTCGGCCTCGCGTCGCAGAGCAGCGGCGTCGGACTCGGCCTCGGCCAGGATCCGGGCGGCCTTCTGCTGGGCGACCTTGATCACCTCGGTCTCGGTGGCCAGCTCGGCGGCCCGCTCCTTCGCCTCTTCGGTGATCCGCTCGGCCTGGGCCTCGCCCGCCGCCTTCGCGTCACGAGAGTTCTCGATGACGTCCTGCGCCTCGGCGATCTCGTCGGGCAGGTTGTCGATCACGTCGTCGATGGCGGCGAGGACGTCCTGCCGATTCACCACGCACGATGCCGACATCGGCATCGAGCGGGCGTGGGCCACGAGGTCCCGGAGCTTGGCGAGCTTCGCCTCGGCGGTCTTCTGGTCGGTCATGTGTCCCTACTTCGTACGGCTCAAACGACCTGGAGCCTAGTACGTAGGTGCGAGCCACCCAGCCTCACTGGGTGGCCCACGGCCTCCCTCTGGTCCGTGACCGGGTGATCAGCTCATCCGGCCAGCGCCTTGCACTGGCCCAGGGCCCTGCCGCCGACGGTGTTGACCGCACCTGGCACGAACCCGCCCGACACCCCCGGCAGGTGCCGGCACACGAGGTTGCGGCCGATGGTGTTCCGCACCACGTAGACGACACCGGCGGCGCCCGGATGATCCTCGGTCAAGGTGATGTTCACCAGCGTCACGTTCTTGCCGACTTTGTTGAACAGCACGCCGTACCAGTTCGTGACGAGATTCCTGGTGCTGAGATTGCCCTTGATCGTGTTGTTCTTCACCGACCACGGGATCTCGGGCGATCCGCCGCCGGCGATCCTCAGGTTCTTGCCGATCGTGATCCCGTTGATCAGCACCACCGCCGCGCCGCGGGCGGTGACGTTGCCCTTCACGGTGATCGTGGAGAACACGTTCGGGTCCTCGATGGGGTTGCCGTCGGCATCCACACACGGATGGGCCGAGTTGCCGGTCACGGCGGCCGGCTGACAGCCGAGGCCGAGCGTCGAGCCCTGGAAGGCCTTGACGTCGCGGCCGACCGTGATCGTCGATGGCGAGCTCTGTGCGTCGAGCGCCGCACCTCTGCGCACGGTGATGTCGCCCCTGACGCGGATGACCGCGTCCTCGGCCACCGAGCAGACACCTGTGACCGTGATGCTCGAGTAGCTGCCCGAGCGGATCTCACCGCCCTTGCAGGTGAGTGCGTGCGCCTTCTTGTGTGGCCCACCATGGCCGTGTGCCTCGGCCGGCGCACCGCCGACCAAACTCAGCCCGACAGCTGCTACGAGCGCTATCAATGACCTTCGTACAACGACTCCCCGCATGCCCTGCCCCCTCGGTACCAGCCCTGCCCCGTACAGGACTAGTGATGTCTCTACTCCAGGGCACCGACTGGCGTCAAGGGTGTCGTTCCGCCAACCGCTCCGTGATCCGATCGTGCACCCCTGGCGTGACGAACGGGGCGATGTCGCCTCCGAGCGAGGCCACCTCACGGACCAGGCTCGACGACACGTACGCGAGGTCCGGAGCGGTGGGCAGGAAGGCTGTGTCGACCCCGGAGAGCTTCCGGTTCATCTGCGCCATGGCCAGCTCGTAGTCGTAGTCAGCCCCCGAGCGGAGGCCCTTGACGATCACGTTGACGTCATGGTCGGTGCAGAAGTCGACGAGCAGACCGGAGAAGAGCGTGACGTGCACCGATGGCCAGTCGACGCACGCCTCCTCCAGCATGGCCACCCGCTCCGCCGGCGTGAACAGTGCGCTCTTGCTCATGTTCGAGCCGACCGCGATCACGACGCTGTCGTACAGGCTCGCGGCCCGGGCGAAGATGTCGAGATGTCCGAGGGTGACAGGGTCGAAGGATCCGGGGCAGACGGCGCGGCTCACGGGAGACGAACCTATCCCGCGGCGAAGTAGAGCACCGTCTCGCCGTACTTCTTCTCCCAGGTGTCGCCGAGGGCATCCGGCCAGCGCGGCGCCGGGTCCCGTCCGGATCGTTCGAGGACGACCAGCCCCTCGGCGGTCAGCCAACCGTTGGTGACCAGGTCCCGCAGGACGGCCTCCACGGCGCCGTTGGCCAGCTCGTACGGCGGATCGAGGAAGACGATGTCGAACGGGTACGGCGGCTGCCGCCGCACCACGTCCTCGACCGCGTCGCGGCGCACGTCCACGGCGAGCCCGACCGTGGCCACGTTCTGCTCCATGGTCCGCGACGCTCGTCGACTGGACTCGACCAGGAGCACCGGACCGGCGCCGCGACTGGCCGCCTCCAGCCCGACCGCGCCGGAGCCGGCGTACAGGTCGCAGAACGCCCAGCCCTTGAGCGCGACATCAGCGGCGCCGGACGAGCCGCCGGTCCACGAGGCCAGCGCCGAGAACAGTGCCTCCCGCACCTTGCTCGACGTGGGTCTGGTCTGATCACCGGGGGGCATCGCGAGCCGGCGCCCGCCGCGCGATCCCGAGACGATCCGCGTCATGAGCGGAGCCTCGCGTGCCCGGTCATGTGCGCTCGAGCCAGTCGCCGGCGGCCCGGAGCTCGACCGAGTCGATGATGTCGGCCAGACCCGGGTCGGTCAGCTCCGGATCCCGCTCCAGGCACGCGGTGGCCAGGTCCCGGGCGTACACGATCAGGTCCTCGTCGTCGAGCACGCGGAGGTGCCGGAGACCGGAGCGGACACCGGACTGCTCGGCCCCGAGCACATCACCCTCCCGACGCTGGGCCAGATCGACCTTGGCCAGCACGAAACCGTCCCGGGTCTCCGCGACCGCGGTCAGCCGATCGAGGGCGGGCAGGCCCGGCGGCACGGCGGTGAGCAGCAGGCAGACACCCGGGTGGGCACCGCGCCCGATCCGGCCGCGGAGCTGGTGCAGCTGGGAGATGCCGAAGCGGTCGGCGTCGCAGATCACCATCACCGCGGCGTTGGGCACGTCGACCCCGACCTCGATCACGGTGGTGGCCACCAGCACGTCCAGCTCGCCGGCCACGAACCGGCTCATCACCTCCTCCTTCTCCTCGGCGGGGAGTCGACCGTGGAGCATCGCCACCCGGAGGTCACGCATCGGGCCCTCGGTCAGCTGGGCGAAGACGTCCTCGACTGCGGCACCGCCGTCATCGTCCGCGGTGCCGTCACTGATCCGCGGACACACCACGAACGCCTGGCGGCCCTCGGCGATCTCCTCGATCACCCGCTGCCAGGTCCGTTTGAGCCAGCTCGGGTGCTGCTTGTAGTTGACGACCACCGTGGACACATCGGCCCGTCCGGCCGGGATCTCGGTCAATGTGGAGGTCTCGAGATCGCCGAAGACGGTCATCGCGACCGTGCGCGGGATGGGGGTCGCGGTCATCACCAGCGTGTGCGGACGCTGCTGGGCCTTGGCCGCCAGGGCGGCCCGCTGCTCGACCCCGAACCGGTGCTGCTCGTCGACCACGACCATCCCGAGGTCGGCGAACTGCGTGCCGGACGTCAGCAGCGCGTGCGTGCCGATGATGATCCCGGCCTCGCCCGAGGCGGCCGCCAGGGCGGCAACGCGTCGACGAGCGGCCGGCATCGACCCGGTGATCAGGGTGACCCCGGTGCCGGTCGCGCCGCTGGACAGCAGGTCCCCGCCGACCAGGTCGCCCAGCATCGCGGTGATGGTGCGGTGGTGCTGGGCGGCCAGCACCTCGGTGGGCGCCAGCAATGCCGCCTGACCGCCGTTGTCGACCACCGTGAGCATGGCCCGCAGCGCCACCACCGTCTTGCCGGAGCCCACCTCCCCCTGCAGGAGCCGCTGCATCGGGTGTGGCCGAGCGAGATCCTCGAACAGCTGGTCGCTGATCTGCCGCTGCCCCTCGGTGAGCTCGAACGGGAGCCTGGCGTCGAACGCCTCCAACAGCCCTCCGGTGACGCGAGGACGAGGAACTGCTCCGTCCGCCGCCGCCAGAGCCCGGCGCCGGGCCATGGCCAGCTGCAGGCCGAATGCCTCGTCGAACTGCACCCGGGCCACCCCGGCGGTGACCTCGTCCTCGGTGTCGGGACGATGCACCGCCCGGTACGCCGTGGGTTGGCTCATCAGGTCGGCCTCTCGCCGCACCCACTCCGGCAGTGGGTCCTCCATCCCGTCGAGACTGTCCAGCGCCAACGAGACGCTGCTGGCGATCGTCCAGGTCCGCAGCTTGGCGGTGGCGGGATAGAGACCGATCCGACCGGAGGCTCCGGCGACCTTGCCCAGATCGAGATTGCGCTGGGCTCCGCCGATGACGTTGCCGTCCTCGTCGACGACGACGAAGTCGGGGTGGGTGAGCTGCGGCTCGCCCCGGAACGCCCCCACCTTGCCGGCGAAGATCCCCCGCGCACCGGGCCGGAGCTGGGCCTGCCAGTAGTCGACCAGGTGCTTGGCCCCGAAGAACGTCAGGTTGAGCTCGCCGCGTCCGTCGGTGATGACCGCCTGCAGGCGGAACTTGCCGGCTCCGCGGGAGGACTGGCTCATGCCGTGCACCGAGGCGTGCCTGACCTGGGCGAGCACGGTGACGTCATCCCCCTCGATCAGGTTGCGCAGATCGCTGAGCTCGGTGCCCGAGACGTACCGCCGGGGCAGGTGGAGCATCAGGTCACCGACCGTCCGCAGCCTCAGCGCCTCGAACGCCTTGGCGGTCTTGCCACCCAGCACCCCGCTCAGCGGGACGGCGAGCCGGGTGAACCCTGTGGTGCGCCAGAACTGTGCGGGCGGACGCTCAGCCGCCGTCGGGACGACCGACGGCTTCTTCTTGGCCGTCTTCTTCGCAGCCGGCGCGGGAAGCTCGGGGACGAGCCGAAGGTGCCGGCTCACTCCAACCCCACCAGCAGGGGGTAGCGCGCCTGTCCCCCGTCGATCAGCTCCACGTCCAAGGACGGTGACCAGGCCCGGATCCGGGCCCGCAGCAGGCCGATCAGCCGATCGTCTGCGCCCTGACCCCGGACCAGGGTCAGGAGCTCGCCGCCGCCCGAGCTGAGCAGCCGCTCGATCACCCGCCAGGTGACCTCGGCCAGGTCGTCGCCGATCTCGACGAAGTCCCCGTCGACCAGGCCGAGCACGTCGCCCACCTCGCAGCGGCCGGCCATGGTCATCGCCGGGCTCTCGGCGACCGTGACCGCGGCGTGCCGGGCGTGCCCGGCGGTGCTGCTCATGGCCACCACCACCGAGTCGAAGTCCGCGTCCGGTTCGTGCACCGCCAGCGCCGCCAGTCCCTGGACCTGTGCCACGGTGGGGATCACCGCCACCCGCCGTCCTTGCGCCCGGAGCTGGTTGGCGAGGTGGCTCGCGATCTCCAGGCACTCCATGTCGTTGGGCAGCACGATGACGTCACCGCAGGACTGCTGCAGCGCGGAGGTCAGTTCCTCGGCGCTGACGTGCGAGCCCGTCGGCAGGACGGCCGTGCCGCCGAGAGCCCCGACTGCGTCGGCCAGCCCCTGGCCGGCCACCACGGCGACCACGGCCCGCTCGTCCACGGTCGAGGCCGCACTCGGGGGCAGCACCGTGATCCTGATCTGGCTCAGGCGACCGCAGGCCAGTCCGGCCTCCACCGCGGCACCCGCGTCGGTCAGGTGCACGTGCACCTGTGCCACCGTCCGATCGCCCACGACGACGACACTGTCACCCAGCACCGACAGTCGTTCGCGGAGCGCGTCGAGATCGTCGATCCCGGTCCCCCGCAGCGCGTACATCACCTCGTACGCCGGCGGCGCCGCCTCGCTCGACAGGCTGCTCCGGCGGGTCGCCGGCGGCTGCTCCGGCAGCGGTACGGCGACCGGTCCGCCCAGGATCTCGACGAGCACGTCGAGCAGCAGCACGTAGGCCTGCCCACCCGCGTCGACGACGCCCGCCTCGGCCAGCCGGGCCAGCTCGTCGGGTGTGCGGCGCAGCGCCTCGGCCGCGGCGGCGCGGGCTACCTCGGCGACGGCCAGCACCCGGGAGACGCCGACCGCCGGATCACCGGCCACCCGGTCGGCGACACCGTCGGACACGGCCTGCTCCGCCGCCGCCGCAGCGGCCGCGGCCACCGTGAGGATCGTGCCCTCGACCGGACGCGCCACGGCACGGCGGCCCGCCGTGGCGACGGTCCTGAGCACCAGGGCCAACCCGCGCTCGGGCTCACGCGGCACGATGAGACCCGACCGTTCCAGCGCTCGGCTCAGGCTGATGATCATCTCGGCGACGATCGCGCCCGAGTTGCCGTGTGCCGACAACACGGCGGCCCGCACCACCAGGTCGGCCGGACTGGGGTCGTCCTCGCGGGCCGCCGAACCCGGCGTCGGCGCGACCACCCCGTCAGCGACGAGCTCGGCGGTCCAGTCGTCCTCGACGGTCTCGTCGCTGAGGTAGGCGATGATGCCTGTCAGGGTCTGCTGGAGGTTGGTGCCCGTGTCGGAGTCGGCGACGGGGAACACGTTGATCGCGTCCAGACCGGCCGCCGACGCCGTGATCACCTCGGCGCTACGCTCGAGCCAGGTCAGACAGAGCCGCCAGATCTCGGGCGGAGCGAGACTGCCCACCCCGCCCCCGGAGGTGACTGCCGACGACACCCGGCCACCCTACCGAGCGAATGCTCCGGTCCCCCGCTCACCCGGGCGGCGCGCTCGTCGTCGAGCGCAGTCCGTCGGCGAGATTCGCTTTGCCTCACCGGCGTCGGGTACGCTTTCCCGGTTGCCCTCCAGGGCTTCGACCGTCGTTTCCTCATCTAGAGCTCGAGTAAGTGGGAGTGAATTCCAGTGGCTGCCGTATGTGACGTCTGCGCCAAGGGCCCCGGCTTCGGCCACAACGTCCCCTGGTCCAAAAAGAAGACCAACCGCCGCTGGAACCCGAACATCCAGCGCGTGCGCGCCGTGGTGTCGGGAAGCCCGAAGCGGCTGAACGTGTGCACCTCCTGCCTGAAGGCCGGCAAGGTCACCCGCTGACCACCTGACGCCCCGCGTCAGCCACCAGGACCTGTCCCCTCGGGGCCAGGTCCTTTTGGTGTTCTCCGGTCAGTCATCGCCGATCAGCACCGGACGCAGCAGATCGAGGACTCCGGCATCCTCGATCGTCGACGGGACCGCGGGGGCTCTGCCGTCGGCGATCTCCCGCATCACCTTGCGCAGGATCTTGCCGGACCGGGTCTTCGGCAGCGCCGGCACCACATCGACCCGACGCAGGGCGGCCACGGGGCCGATCTCGGCCCGGACCAGGGCCACCAGCTCGGCCGTCAGCTGTCCCGGGCTGATGGCCGCGCCCTCCTTCATCACCACCAGACCGCGGGGCAGCTGACCCTTGAGGGCGTCGGCGACACCGATCACCGCGCACTCCGCCACCGCGGGATGGGTGGCGATCACCGCCTCCATCGAGCCGGTGGAGAGCCGGTGCCCGGCCACGTTGATCACGTCGTCGGTGCGCCCGAGCACGAACAGGTACCCGTCGCCGTCGATCAGCCCGCCGTCGCCGGTCAGGTAGTACCCCGGGAAGGCCGACAGGTAGCCGTCGACGAAGCGCTGGTCGTCCCCCCACACCGTCGACAGCGTGCCCGGCGGCAGCGGCAGGGCGATCACGATCGATCCCTCCACGCCCGCGGCCACCCGCTCGCCCCGTTCGTCCAGGATCCGCACGTCGTAGCCGGGCACCGGGACCGTCGCCGACCCCGGTTTGACCGGCATCGGCTCCAGACCGCGAAGATTCGCCGCGATCGGCCAGCCGGTCTCGGTCTGCCACCAGTGGTCGATGACCGGGACACCCAGCTTCTCGTGCACCCAGCCGTACGTGTCGGGGTCCAGCCGCTCACCCGCCAGGAACAGTGCCTGGAGAGACGACAGATCGTGATCGGCCAGCAGCAGACCCTCCGGATCGACCTTGCGGATCGCCCGGAGCGCCGTCGGCGCGGTGAACATCACGGTCACCCCGTGCTCGGCCACCACGGCGGCGAAAGCGCCGGCGTCCGGCGTGCCGACCGGCTTGCCCTCGTACAGGATCGTCGTCGCCCCGACCAGCAGCGGCCCGTACACGATGTAGGAGTGGCCGACGACCCAGCCGACGTCACTGGCGGTGAACATCACGTCGCCCTCGCCGACGTCGTAGACCGTGCGCATCGAGTAGGCGAGCGCGACCGCGTGCCCGCCCTGATCGCGGACGATGCCCTTCGGCCTCCCGGTGGTGCCGGAGGTGTAGAGGATGTAGAGCGGATCGGTCGCCGCCACCTCCACGCAGGACGCCGGTTCGAAC
Organism: Microlunatus sp.; assembly: GCA_036524985.1. GTDB lineage: Bacteria > Actinomycetota > Actinomycetes > Propionibacteriales > Propionibacteriaceae > Microlunatus. The sequence continues at coordinate 39,719 of DATDBH010000020.1, forward strand.
AGGCCGGGTTTCATGATCATCGACCAGTCCAGGTCGCGGCCTTCCACCAGCTCCGCGACCAGCTGCGGACGCTGCAGGATCACGCAGTAGTCGGGCCGGTGCTGCGAGCGTTCGAGGGCGGCGTCGAGCAACGGCTTGTACGCGATCACCCGACCCGCCTCCAGTCCGCAGGAGGCGGAGACGATCACCTTCGGTCGGGCGTCGTCGATGCGCGCGCTCAGCTCGGCCGGGGCGAAGCCGCCGAACACCACCGAGTGCACCGCCCCGATCCGGGCGCAGGCCAGCATGGCGATCGCCGCCTCGGCCACCATCGGCAGGTAGATCACCACCCGGTCCCCGGGTCCCACGCCCAGCTCGCGAAGGGCTCCGCCGAACCGCGCCACCTGGTCCAGCAGCCGCGCATAGCTGTACGTCCGACGTTCGCCGGTGATGGCGGAGTGGAAGATCAGGGCAGACTCATCGGCCCGCCCGGCGATCACGTGCCGGTCGAGCGCGTTGTAGCAGGTGTTCAGAGTGGCGTCGGGAAACCAGCGGTAGAGCGGAGCCGCCGTGTCGTCGAGGATCCGCTTCGGCTTGCGGATCCAGCTGACGGCTCGCGCCTGCTCACGCCAGAAGTCCTCGGGATCGCCGAGACTGCGCCAGAACTCCTGCCGATAGCTCACCGTGCCCCCTTCTCAGCCCGAGATGATGCCCGTCAGGTCTGGATGACCACCGGGATGATCATCGGGCGGCGACGGTGCTTGTCGTTCACCCAGCGCCCGATCCGACGCCGGATCACCTGCTGCAGGCGGTGCGCGTCGTCGACGCCCTCGGCCATCGCCTGCTCCAGCGCCTCGATCAGCTGCGGCCGTACGGCGTCGAACACCGAG